>JAFOXE010000128.1 GCA_017425765.1 Paraprevotella sp.
TAGCCCCTACGGCGAGGCCTCCTAATAGATAAGCAAATTCCATAATTTTAGTTCGTATTATTTTCGCAAAAATATGGAAAAAATATGGATTACACAAGACCATGTATGCCTTCTGTTCTATTGGATTTTTTGTATTTTGTGAGCATGAATTTGTGTGCAGAATGTTGTATCTTTGTATGCAAACCGATACAGAAGAAAACGGAAATGAGAATTGAAAAGTTAGATACATCATCGGGCGATTATGTTAGAGTGGAGCAGTTGATGCGCGAGACCTTTCCCCCCGAAGAACGCAGAAACGAGGAACAACAGCGGTGGACGACGGAGCACGATGCCCGTTTCCATTGTAATGCTTTATATACAGACAATTGCTTTGTGGGATTACTCAATTGTTGGCATCTGGCAAGGTTTGTGTACGTGGAGCATTTGGCCATATCACCGGAATGGCGGGGTAGGGGACTAGGTTCTCAGGCATTGGAGTGGCTCAAACGACAGACGAAAATGCCTCTTGTACTTGAGGTGGAACCACCAGTAGGGATAACCGAACAACTACGAGTGCGATTTTATGAACGAAATGGCTTTGTACTTTGGACAAAGGCTCTTTATTTACAGCCTGCTTACCAAGAAGGATACGAACCTGTGCCTTTGAAACTTATGGTGTACGGCGCGTTGAACGAAGATGTGGATTTGGACGAGGTGCGCCGATTGATTCATACCTCAGCCTACGGCTTGTCCGTACCATTACTTTAAGATGTGCTCAAAAAGACATGAGCATGTAAAGCATCACTACATGCTCATGTCTCATGCTATTACACCATGGTGTAGAGGGTACTCACACCATGGTGTGTTTTTAATATGGCGAAAGAAGTGATACACTTGCGCAAGCGCAGGCGTATTTTAATGAGGCAATGTAGTGGCAGATCGCACAGAAATGTCTAACTTTGCAACTCTAAATCGTATAGCTTTGATATCAGTAGAACAGTTACATGTAGAATTTGCTGCCACGCCTCTTTTTAGCGACGTGTCGTACGTAATAAATGATAAAGACCGCATAGCTTTGGTAGGAAAAAATGGTGCCGGAAAGAGCACTATGCTGAAGATTATTGCCGGTTTGCAATCACCCACATCCGGAAATGTGGCCATCCCCAAAGACACTACTATTGGATATTTGCCGCAGGTGATGAAGTTGAGCGATGGACGCACCGTGCTTGAGGAAACAGAGCAAGCTTTTGCACACATCAGCGAAATGCAAGCACGGCTCGACCGATTGAATGCCGAATTGGCCGAGCGCACAGACTATGAAAGCGATGCTTACATGGCTTTAGTGGAGAAGTTTACACACGAAAACGACCGTTTTCAAATGATGGGCGGATTGAATTATCGAGCAGAGATGGAGCGCACTTTGACCGGACTTGGATTTACACGTGCCGACTTCGATCGCCCCACCAGTGAGTTCAGTGGTGGATGGCGTATGCGTATTGAGTTGGCCAAGTTGTTGCTTCAACGTCCCGATGTGCTGCTACTTGACGAGCCGACCAATCATCTCGACATCGAGAGTATTCAATGGTTAGAAACATTTCTCTCCACGCGAGCCAACGCCGTGGTACTTGTGAGTCACGACCGGGCGTTTATTAACAACGTCACCAATCGTACATTAGAAATATCGTGTGGTCATGTGTATGATTATAAGGTGAAGTACGACGAGTATGTAAGCCTTCGTGCCGAAAGACGTGAACAACAACTGCGTGCTTATGAGAATCAGCAAAAGGAGATTGCCGACATTCAAGACTTTGTGGAACGCTTTCGTTATAAGGCCACAAAGGCGGTGCAAGTTCAAAGCAGACTAAAGCAACTTGAGAAGATGGTGCTTGTGGAAGTGGACGAAGTTGATAATAGTTCACTACATCTAAAGTTCCCCCCTTCCATGCGTAGTGGCGATTATCCTTTGATTTGTGAGGACGTGGAAAAAATATATGGTGAACATAAAGTATTCTCACAAGTGAACCTTACACTGAAACGAGGAGAAAAGGTTGCTTTCGTTGGACGTAATGGTGAAGGAAAATCAACCCTCGTGAAATGCATAATGGATGAGATCCCCTTCGGCGGAGTATTGAAGGTGGGACATAATGTGCAAATAGGATATTTTGCCCAAAATCAAGCACAACTATTGGACGAAGAACTCACCGTGTTCGATACGATAGACCGTGTGGCCAAGGGGGATATACGCTTGAAGATACGTGATATACTTGGTGCTTTTATGTTTGGTGGTGAGGCCTCGGAGAAGAAAGTAAAGGTACTTTCGGGCGGAGAGAGAAGCCGATTGGCCATGATAAAACTCCTACTTGAACCTGTAAACTTCCTCATCTTGGACGAGCCGACAAATCACCTTGACATGCGTTCTAAGGACGTCTTGAAAGAGGCAATACATGATTTTGATGGTACCGTTGTGGTGGTGAGCCACGATCGTGAATTCCTCGATGGCCTTGTTACCAAAGTGTACGAGTTCGGTGGGGGACAGGTGCGCGAACATTTAGGCGGAATCTACGACTTCTTACAACGTAGAAACATAGAAAGTCTCAATGAACTCCATCAGAACAGGATCCAAGACACGGCAATCACGGAGGAAAAAGAAGTAAGCCAAAATAGACTTACATACGAACAACAAAAAGAACGAAACCGTCGTATCAAGAAATTGGAAAAGGCCGTGGCTCAGTGTGAAGAAGAAATTAACGAAATAGAGGCATCTATACAAATAATCGAGGATAAGCTTGCCACACCTGAAGGTGCAGCCGATGCTACATTATATGAAAAGCACGGCAACTTGAAGAAACAATTGGATCAAGCTGTGGAGCAATGGGAAACTCTTTCCATGGAGTTGGAAAGCGAACAACAAAACTTACGAACATCATAACAAAAATAGAAGAATATGAAAATTAAAAAATCACTGTTTATTGCCGGAGTTTGCTCTGCTTGTTTGGTATCGTGTGGAGAGGGACAAACCCCTTTGACCTCGGGAATCCATCAAGCTAATATGGACACCACTGTACGTCCCGGCGACGATTTCTATGAATTCGCTTGTGGAGGTTGGATGAAAAACAATCCTTTGACAGCAGAATATTCACGCTTTGGAACGTTCGATAAACTCATCGAAGACAACCATAAACAACTAAACGACCTTATCGAAGGCATCGCCGCTTCAGAACATCCAGCTGGCTCGTTGGAACAGAAGATAGGTGCTCTTTACAATTGTGTAATGGATAGCGTGGCACAGAATGAGATGGGTACGCAACCGGTGCAAGACGACTTGGCCGCCATCCGTAATGCTGAGGATAAGGCTGCTTTATTTGCCTACGCTGCAAAGCTATACCGCAAGGGTGTGCCCGGATTATTTGGCTTTTATATCGGTGCCGACATCAAGAATAGTAAGCAAAACATTCTGCAAGTATATCAAGGTGGCCTCACCTTGGGAGAGAAGGAATATTATCTTGACAACGATGCGGCTACTACAAAGATTCGTGATGCCTACAAGGCCTATGTAGCCGATATGTTTGAACTTTATGGCCTGGGCTCTTCGGCCGAATGTAAAAAGATGATGGCTGATGTGATGCGTATAGAAACGCGAATGGCTCATAAAGTGCTCAATGCAACGCAACGACGCAACCCTGAGGCAACCTATCACAAGATGTCCTATGATTCACTTTGCAACGAATATAGTGGAATTGACTGGAACGTGTTCTTTTCCGCTGTGGGCGTTGAAGGGTTGAATGAGTTGAGCGTGATGCAACCCGAAGCACTGCGTGAGGCTGAAAAAATTTGGGAAGAAGAAAGCCTTGAGGCCTTGAAGACATATACATCATGGGCTCTTGTAGATGCTTCCGGCTCCTTCTTATGCGATACAATACGCAATCGTCAGTTCGATTTCTACGGCCGCGCTATGTCGGGTAAAGAAGAAGACCGTCCGAGATGGAAACGTGCTGTTTCTGCCGTGAACAGCGGCTTGGGTGAGGCAGTAGGCCGCATCTATGTGGAAAAGTATTTCCCGGCTGCAGCAAAAGAGCGTATGATTACGTTGGTAGGAAATTTGCGTGTAGCTTTAGGCGAACGCATCAAATCAGTGGAATGGATGAGTGATACTACAAAAGCTGTCGCCTTGGAAAAGTTGGATGCATTTCGCGTTAAGGTGGGGTATCCCGACCGCTGGTTGGACTACTCGGCTCTTGAGATTGACAATAGTTATTGGGCAAACTACTGTCGCTGCAATGCCTTTAAAACAGATCACATGATTAAGACTCGTTTGAACCAACCGGTAGATCCTACTGAATGGTTAATTACACCTCAGACCGTGAATGCCTACTATAATCCTACCACCAACGAGATATGCTTCCCGGCCGGTATACTGCAATATCCTTTCTTCGATATGCAGGCAGACGACGCCTTTAATTATGGTGCCATCGGTGTGGTAATCGGCCATGAGATGACACATGGATTTGATGACAAAGGTAGACAGTTCGACAAGAATGGTAACCTTACCGATTGGTGGCAACCTTCTGATGTGGAGCGTTTCGAGGCTCGTGCCGCTGTAATGAAAGAATACTTCGACCAAATCAATGTGTTACCCGACCTAAAAGCTAATGGAGAGTTTACTTTAGGTGAGAACTTGGCAGATCATGGTGGCTTGATGATAGCCTTCCATGCGTTTAAGAATGCTACCAAGAATGCACCACTCTCAGAACAAGATGGTTTCACTCCGGAGCAACGATTCTTCTTAGCCTATTCCACAGTGTGGGCAGGAAACATTCGCGATGAGGAAATACGTAAGCGCACCAAGAGTGACCCTCATTCCTTGGGGCGTTGGCGCGTGAACGGAGCATTGCCACATATTGATGCGTGGTACGAGGCTTTTGGTATTACTGAATCTGACAGTATGTTTGTTTCAAAAGAGAACAGAGCCAGTATATGGTAAACCTATAAAACAGACCGTGGTGTGAGTGTGTTGCAGACGTACGTCTTGATGGCATTCACACCACGGTGTCGTTATCTCCTACATGCTCATGTGTTTTGGTGCACATGAGCATCTTTTTTAGATGAGGTTACGATGCAAAAAACACATCGCATTTTTAATGTATCGTTTTCCTGCATTTTTTATCAAAAACACCTCGTCAAAGAAATACATACATTTCTTTTCCTTTTCAAAAAATAGTCGTAATTTTGTGCCAATTAGGAGCACTCCGAACGAGTGCAAAACGAAAACCATTTTGATGCCTTTTGTGCATTCAAAACCGAAAAGAACAATACATCATGCCATTAACGTTACCGGATAAACTCCCTGCCATCGACAGGTTAAAGGAAGAAAATATATTTGTCATCGATAACACTCGAGCGTCTTCGCAAGACATTCGTCCTCTTAAGATTGCCATCTTGAACTTGATGCCTTTGAAGATTACCACAGAAACGGATTTGGTGCGACTGTTGTCTAACACCCCGTTGCAAGTAGAGGTATCGTTCATGAAGGTGAAGGCCCATACGTCGAAGAATACGCCAATCGAACACATGAGAGCGTTTTATAAAGACTTCGAGTTGATGCGCCACGAGAAGTTTGATGGTATGATTATTACCGGAGCACCGGTGGAACATTTGGATTATACCGAGGTGACGTATTGGGAAGAAATAAGCGATATTTTTAAGTGGGCACGAACTCACGTTACTTCCACCTTGTATATTTGTTGGGCAGCGCAGGCCGGATTGTATTATCACTATGGTGTGCCCAAATATCCTTTGGACAAGAAAATGTTTGGAATCTTCGAACAAACTCCCTTGCAACCCAAGTTGCCCATTTTCCGAGGCTTTGATGATAGATTCTATATGCCGCATAGTCGTCACACCGAGTTGAGGAGAGAGGATATTTTGAAAGTGCCCGAATTGCAATTGATTGCAGAATCTGAGGACTCGGGTGTGAGCATGGTGATGGCACGCGGTGGACGCGAAATATTCATTACAGGACATTCGGAATACGCTCCGGAGACGTTAGACACAGAGTATAGACGCGATTTGGATAAGGGCTTGGACATCGATATGCCCAAAAATTATTATCGTGACAATGACCCCGACAAGGGGCCTCTTGTGACTTGGCGTGCACATGGTAACCTATTGTTCTCTAATTGGTTGAACTATTATGTCTACCAAGAAACTCCGTTCAAACTAGAAGACATACATTGATGATTGAGCAACGTAGCATAGAGCTGTTGGCTCCGGCCAAAAACTTAGAGTGCGGCATCGAGGCAGTAAACCACGGTGCCGATGCTGTTTATATCGGGGCATCTCGTTTTGGGGCCCGCGCTTCGGCCGGAAATTCTGTAGAAGACATTGCATGTTTGGTAGAATATGCACACCGTTTTCGCGTTCGTGTGTATGTTACCATCAACACAATTTTGCGCGACGAAGAATTAGAAGAAACTGAAAAACTCATTTGGAGTCTTTATCGTGTGGGCGTCGATGCATTGATTGTACAAGATATGGCTCTCCTGAAGTTAAACTTGCCCCCCATACCCTTACATGCAAGTACCCAAATGGACAATCGTACACCCGCAAAGGTTAAGTGGTTGGCCGAATTGGGTTTTGAGCAGGTGGTGTTGGCCCGTGAGTTGAGCGTACAAGAGATAGAAGAAATACATCGTACCACCTCGGTACCATTGGAAGCGTTTGTACACGGCGCCTTATGTGTGAGCTATAGCGGACAGTGTTATGCTTCGCAGTATTGCTTCGGCCGTAGTGCCAATCGCGGCGAGTGTGCTCAGTTTTGCAGATTAAAATTCGATTTGGTGGATAGCGACGGAAAGCTTATTGAACATGATAAATACCTCCTCTCGCTCAAGGATATGAATCGTTCTGAAGATTTGGAACGAATGTTGGCAGCAGGCGTTTCGTCTTTCAAGATAGAGGGACGACTCAAGGATGCATCATATGTAAAGAATGTAACCGCCTACTACCGCAAACGACTTGATGAAATCATTGCACGTAATTCGTCGTATCGTCGTGCTTCTTCCGGTCGGGTAAGAATATATTTCGAACCCAATTTGTCCAAAAGTTTTAATCGTGGTTTTACTCGTTACTACATCGACGGTCATCGCACCCCCGATGTATTTTCTTTTCACACCCCTAAGGCTCTTGGCGAAAGGGTGGGCACGGTAAAAGAAGTGCGTCGTGGTTGCATTGTAGTTTCTAGTATATCGCAGTTTCACAACGGCGACGGCCTATGTTTTTATGATGAGCAAGGACGTTTGCAGGGATTTAGGGTAAATCGTGCCGAGGCCAATAAATTGTTTCCGATGGAAATGCCTCAGGTGGCTCCTCGCACGGTATTGTATCGCAATTACGATCAAGAGTTCGAGAAAATTCTATCGCGAGTGTCGGCCGAGCGAAAACTCATGGTAAAGTGGACACTTGCTGATGTGCAAGATGGTTTTACTTTGACTTTGACGGATGAAAACGAAGTTCAAGTAACCGTACGATTTGAATATCCGCATGAGTTGGCGCGTTCGCCACAAACAGACAATTTGCGTACTCAGTTGGCTAAATTGGGCAATACACATCTTGAATGTGAGGATGTGGAGATTCGATTGTCGGCAAATTGGTTCATTCCCTCTTCGGTATTGTCAGGTTGGCGTCGTACGGTTGTGGAGCGTTTGGAGTCGGCCCAACGTATGAATTATCCTCAGCATCGTAGAGCCATCCCTACTGAGTTTACCAATAAGGTCTACGGACGGGTAACGTCGCTTCCTGAGGGAAGTTCGTTGCAACTTACGTATCTTGCAAATGTGATGAACACCAAGTCTGAAGAATTCTATCGTGATTTGGGGGCACAAAAAGTGTTGCCTGCTTATGAGAAATGCCCACCTAAAAATGCGGTGCTTATGTTCTGCAAGCATTGCATACGTTATAGTATGGGGTGGTGTCCCCGTGTCAGTCACGAGCGTACACCATATAAGGAACCTTATTATTTGGTGTCGGCAGATGGGCGACGTTTCCGTCTTGATTTTGATTGTCGCAATTGTCAGATGAAGGTCGTTGCTGAAGAAAATGCGGTAATCTGACGTTCCTTACAAATTCACTTGAATGTCTACACCCACTTGTAGCGGTCGTCCCGGATTGCTGAATACGAGAGGTTGTGTACTGGCTTCGCTCGTAAAGCGGAACGTGTCATAGCGTGTGTCCGTAAGATTCTTGCCCCACACATTCAGTCGGCATGTACCCAAATCCATGCCGATGCTTGCATTCAATAAAGCATAGAAGGGCTGCTTCATGCTGTTTTGTTCGTCCCAATAAATTGAGCCGGCCCCTATTGTGTTTACCCCCATACGTAGACCTTTGATGCATCCCATATTCTTTACAGGATGATAGTAATCTACTGCTGCCGATACTTGATGTGCCGGTACAAATGGTACGCGATTTCCGGTGTAATTTATGTTGGTCATGGTCGAGGCTGAGTAGCCACCATCGTATTCCTTAAATAGGGAGCGGGTGTAGCCGTATGAAGCATTCCATGATAAGTTGTTGTTGAGAAGAATTCCGTTTAGTGACATCTCGAAACCATAACTTTGACCTCGTCCTGCATTGACCATGGTGCGCCCAAGTCCACTATCCACAAATCGAGATATCTGTTGATCGAAGATGTTCATGTAGAAAATAGCCACATCCACGTTAAACAGATTGTCCCATGGACTTAGGTGTGCTCCAATCTCGTAGTTGTAGCTGTATTCGGGTTTATAATATGTGTCGTTCACACTTCCTGGTGTGTAGTTTAGCTTGCTGAGAACAAGTTGCTTGGCAAATGCAGGCATATTGTCGAACATTGGTGCTTTTAGTGCTTCCTCAAATGTAGGACGAATATGGCTTAACATTTGCGAACGTAAGTCGCCTTGAACAAGGTCGCCGAACATTTGCACGTTGAATCCACCACTGCGATATCCCTTACTCCAACTGATGTAGGCGTTGTTGTTTTTGTTCCACTTATAACTTATTGCCACTTTAGGAAGTACTTGTGTAGCATCTTTCTTTAGGCTTCCGTTGTAATCGGACTTTGCAACAAGATTCGGTAGATTGAGCGTGCTGGTGGTGATTACGTGAAGGTCGTAGTTCAATGCACCTCCATATCTGTATTCCATTTTATGGCGTTCGTGTTCCATACGAATGCCGGCTGAAGCGTCTAAACCTTCTACACCAAATATGTCATGAAACGTACTTTGATGAAAAACTGCAAGGTCGGTTTTCGGCGTTCGGAACGCGCCATCGGCCTTAAATAGCGAGTTTCTCATGTCAAAGTTAATGCCCCATCCATACTTGTTTATGTACGTGTTGGCTTCGCCCAATGCTGATCCCAGAAATGTTTTGGTTAGCGTTACCGGACTCTCGGTACGCAAATTCTGGTGCATGGCATATAGTCCTGTCACCCAATCCCAGCGACGGTTTGAGCCTTTGCTTTTTGCACTTAGCTCCTCACTGAAAGTACTGATTTGTTGGCGTTGAGATAAGCCAAATAAATCCTTGCCTACGAAGTCTTGATCCAATGTCATGTTGTCGTCTAAGTGCTGGAATGCAGTAATGGAGTTGAGCTCCATTACATCGTTTTGGTAGCCGATGTTCATGCTGTTGTTCAGCAGACTGCGTCGATAATAACTTGGGTTGTTGGCCCAAATGGTTCCTATATAGTTGTTGTGTTGTTCGTTGTCGCTCTCTTTGTTCCCTTCATATCGGTAGGTATATCCACCCTCGTCGGTATATGTATAGTCTGTGGCGAAGTCCAATTTCCAATGTTCCGTAGGGAACCAAATGAAACGAAGGCGTCCTCCACCTGCTTTCTTGTCGTCAGCGTATTCGTCACGCCAAATGTTTTGATACATTCCTCTTCGACCTTGATAAAATCCCCCCATCGACATGGCCATTTTGGAATGTAGTTTCTGGTGGTGCGATAGTGAGAATGTGTGTGCCATATCACGAGAAGAGAAACCGGCTCGGATGCTCGTGCCGGGACGTTGGAATGGATTTCTCGTGTACACACGGATTAGGCCTCCCATTGTGTTGCTACCGTACAAGGTTCCCTGTGGTCCACGCAAAATATCAATGCGTTCTACATCAAGGAACGAAATATCGTAGGCGCTTTTGTCGGTATATGCCACATTGTCAACATATAAACCTACGGCCGGGGTGTTGATACGCGAGCCTATACCACGAATGTATGTAGCAGAGGTAAGCGATGAACCGTAGTCGGGCATGAAAAAGTTGGGAACGTGTCCTGATAATTCTTTGAGTGATGTGGTTTGTGTTTGGTCTAATTCTTTTTTTGAAAACATCGACACGGCCAAAGGACTTTTTCGTAGGTGTGCATTCTCTTTGGGTGCTGTAATTACGATTTCATCTTCTATATTGATGGTGCGTGCTGTGTCCGCCTCAAAGGTTTCGGCATATAGGTGATTTCCGACCATTAAGAGGGCACAGATGAAAAGTTTCTTCATACTCAATTTGTCGTGATTTGCTTATTGAGTGCAAAGGTACGATGAAGTTCTTTCTTGGGCAATCCTCATTTGTTAGGATTTTGCTGTAGAAAGACAA
>JAFOXE010000129.1 GCA_017425765.1 Paraprevotella sp.
CATGCACCTTTGTATGCACCATTGTGTGAACATCCTGCTTTGGTGGACAGTATACGTAATGTAGAAAAAAGTTTATCCGGTATGGTGGTGCAATATCTGCCCAAACGATGTTTGAATAGGGGCCGCAATGAGTTAGGTGTAATTAAAGACGGCGATATCTTGATGTTGGTTACTAATAAGCAAGGTCTGGATTGTACTCATGTAGGTTTGGCTGCATGGAAGTCAAACCAATTGTATATGTGGCATGCATCAAGTCGTCATAAACGTGTGTTGTTGGAACCAACCTCGTTGCACGATTATTTAGCTCGCCAATCCTCGATATTAGGGGTGAGGGTCATACGAATAAAATAGGCTCAGGGTTTGTCCGGTACGAGTTCTGGAATGGATTGGATGTTGCGCATCTGCCGCAAGATGCGTGTTTGATTCTTTAATACAAAACGAGAGGGAGAAAGCGAACTATACCTTAGTGGGTTGGGGAGCGTGGCTGCAATAAGGGCGCAGTTTGCTTTTGATAGTTTCTTGGCTGGACGACGGAAATGTTGTTGTGCTACGGCCTCCACTCCATAAATTCCATCACCCATCTCAATGGAGTTTAAGTACACTTCCATGATACGTTGCTTGCTCCAAAATAGTTCTATTAAGCCTGTGAAATAGGCCTCCAGACCTTTACGTAACCAAGTGGAAGACGGCCATAAGAATACGTTTTTGGCTGTTTGTTGTGTGATCGTACTTCCTCCTCGTTTCCGTTTCCCTTCTTGACGTTCTTGCCATGCTTTCTCGATTGCATCAAAATCAAATCCGCAATGTGTCATGAAACGTTGGTCTTCCGACGCGACTACGGCCACGGCCATGTGCGGTGACATTTCTGACAGCGGAATCCAATGATGTTTGAGTCGGAGTTCTTCGCCGTTGAACACTTGTTGCACACATCGAATCAACATCAGCGGTGTAACGTAGACCGGGATGAAACGATATGCTATAACAGAAAGGATTGTACTCTCCAGAAATAGGAGTACAATCCATCTTGAAATCTTTTGTATACGTCGTAATGCGTTCACTAAGTGTACGGTTTAGACGCGGTTAGAATTAGTTCGCTTGAGTTTGAGCAGCCTCAATCATTTGTTGGCTGGCATAGATGTATACTTCTACACGACGGTTTTGTTCTTTGCCGGCAGCGGTGGTGTTATCAGCCACAGGATTTTCTTCGCCATATCCCAATACCGTCTTGATTTGTGTGTCGCTCACACCACATGACTTCAAATAAGTTTCCACTGATTGAGCACGTTGCAATGACAACTCCTTGTTCTTTTGTTGACTTTGTGCCACGGTGCTGTTCTTCCAACCAGTATTATCAGTATAACCTTGAATGGCCACATCCATATCCGGATTTTGTTTCAACACGTTAGTAGCAAATTGGCTTAGTGAAGACTTTGCTGTGTTGCTTAGAGTAGAGCTGCTAGTCTTGAAAAGGATGCCTGATTCAAATGTAACCTTAACAGCAGCCAATCCGTTGGCATCAGTTACAGATTCTACTTGTGCGTTGGCAATCTTCTCGGCTTCTGCCTTAGCCTTATCCATCTTGTGACCTACAAAAGCACCTACGCCACCACCCACTGCGGTACCGATGGCTGCGCCGATGACTGCACCTTTTCCTTTACCTATCAATGCTCCGATTCCGGCACCTACGGCAGCACCACCTCCGACTCCGATAAGGGTGCCCTTAGCTGTGTTATTCAAACTACATGATGAAAACATGAGCAAGGCACACAAACCTGCTGCAATAAATTTCATTCCTTTCATAACAGTTCTTTTTGTTTGTTCATAATTTATTTTCCATTACAAAGATAGCAATTTTCTTATAAGTCGAACGCCTATTAAGAACTTTTTTGTAATTTTGCATCACAAAAATGTAGACCTAAATTATGGCAAAAGAACTTAAAAATTTGACAAAACGTAGTGAAAGCTACTCACAATGGTATAATGAGTTGGTGGTAAAAGCCGACATGGCAGAACAATCGGATGTACGTGGCTGTATGGTGATAAAACCATATGGTTATGCAATATGGGAGAAGATGCAACGTACTTTGGACGACATGTTTAAGGCTACAGGCGTGCAGAATGCCTATTTCCCCTTGCTCATCCCCAAATCATTTTTGAGCCGTGAGGCAGAGCATGTAGAGGGCTTTGCAAAGGAATGTGCCGTGGTGACACATTACCGTTTGAAGACGAACGAAGAGGGTAACGGTGTAGTGGTAGACCCTGCAGCCAAGTTGGAGGAAGAACTTATTATCCGTCCTACTTCTGAAACTATTATCTGGAACACATATAAGAATTGGATACAAAGTTATCGTGATCTGCCCATCTTGTGTAATCAATGGTGTAATGTGATGCGTTGGGAGATGCGTACACGTTTGTTCCTTCGTACTGCCGAGTTTTTGTGGCAAGAAGGACATACCGCTCATGCTACAAAGGAGGAGGCTGAGGAACGTGCTAAGCAAATGCTTAAGGTATATGCCGAGTTTGCCGAGAAATATATGGCTGTTCCTGTTATGCAAGGTGTGAAGAGTGAAACCGAGCGTTTTGCTGGTGCGTTGGATACTTACACCATCGAGGCTTTGATGCAAGACGGTAAAGCGTTGCAAAGCGGTACGTCACACTTCTTGGGTCAGAACTTCGGTAAGGCGTTCAATGTTCAGTTTATCAATCAAGAGAACAAGTTGGAATATGCATGGGCTACTTCATGGGGTGTTTCCACTCGTTTGATGGGTGCGTTGATTATGACACACTCTGATGATAACGGTTTGGTGTTGCCTCCGGCGTTGGCACCTATTCAAGTGGTGATTGTTCCTATCTACAAGAGTAAGGAACAACTTGGTGAGATTGATGCCAAGGTTGAAGGTATCGTGAGCAAGTTGCGTGCAATGGGCGTTTCTGTGAAGTACGATAATGCTGATAATAAGCGCCCTGGATTCAAGTTTGCCGACTACGAGCTTAAGGGTGTGCCTGTACGTTTGGTTATGGGTGGCCGCGACTTGGAAAACAATACAGTTGAGGTGATGCGTCGTGATACGTTGGAAAAGGAAACCCGCACTTGCGATGGTTTGGAAGAATATGTAAAGGCGTTGCTTGACGAAATACAGGAGAATATCTTTGCGAAGGCTAAGGCTTATCGTGATGCACACATCTTCGAGTGCGACGATTATGAAGACTTCAAGGCTCGTGTGAAGGACGGCGGCTTCTTCCTTTGCCATTGGGACGGAACTGCAGAGACAGAAGCAAAGATTAAGGAAGACACTCAGGCTACAATCCGTTGCGTTCCGTTTGACTGCGAGCAGACTCCGGGCGTGGATATGGTTAGTGGAAAGCCGGCTAAGTATCGCGTGCTGATTGCCCGCTCTTACTAATAAGCAGACTTTATTTTTGTTTGACAACGAAAGCCTCGACGAATCATCGCCGAGGCTTTTGCTTTATATTATAATAAGGTATAGGGTGGGGTGAACGTGAGTGTCGTAACTGATTGCGTATTTTGCAGGATGTAGTTGAAGGGGAAGATGTGGTTTGGTGGGTTTGAAGTTCTTTTTATGTCATTGGCTCACGAGGTTGTCATGTTCTTTGCC
>JAFOXE010000130.1 GCA_017425765.1 Paraprevotella sp.
GTTTGCGAGTGCACAAGGCCAAAACAAAACGGGATATCCTATATCTCCCGTTAATTTTACCGCAGTAAAGGTAGCTCCTAGTAGCTTTTGGGGACAACGTATAGAGGCATCTCGTAAGGTTACGGTGCCTTTGGCTTTTCAAAAATGTGAAGAAGAGGGGCGTTACGAAAACTTCGTGAAGGCAGCAAATCCTAGTGATGACTACAAAGTAGGGGGCTTTTCTTTTGACGATACAGACGTATACAAAACCATAGAGGGAGCAAGCTATTTGTTGCAAACTTATCCTGATAAGAGGATGGTGCAATATATAGACAGTGTGCTTAACATTGTGGCCGGAGCACAGGAACCTGATGGTTATTTGTATACAGCTCGTACCATGAATCCCAAGCATCCGCACAATTGGGCCGGCAATAAGCGTTGGGTAAAGGTGGAAGATCTGAGCCACGAATTCTATAATTTAGGTCACATGGTAGAGGGTGCCATTGCCCACTATCAAGCCACCGGAAGCAAAAAGTTTTTAAACATTGCCATGAAATATGCTGATTGTGTACATCGTAACATCGGTGTCAACGAGGGACAGCATTGCGTGGTACCCGGACATCAGATTGCTGAGATGGCCTTGGCCAAACTATATACCATAACGGGAGAGCAACGCTACTTAGACCAAGCTAAGTTTTTCTTGGATATGCGCGGAAAAACGGAACGACGCGATGCGTACAGTCAGGCGCATAAACCGGTGACAGAACAAGACGAAGCTGTGGGGCATGCCGTTAGAGCAGGATATATGTATACCGGAATGGCCGATGTGGCTGCATTGACCGGAGATTCTGCTTATATTGAGGCCATCGGTAAAATATGGGAAAATATAGTGGGTAAGAAGTATTACATCACCGGAGGAGTGGGTGCAACTGCAAATGGCGAAGCCTTTGGCGCGAACTACGAACTGCCCAACATGAGTGCATATTGCGAAACGTGTGCTGCGATTGCTCAGGTTTACTTAAACTATCGTTTGTTCTTATTGCACGGTGATGCCAAATATTATGATTGCCTCGAACGTACGCTCTACAACGGCGTTATTAGCGGTGTGAGCATCGACGGAGGAGCGTTCTACTATCCTAATCCTTTGGAGAGCTTAGGTCAGCATCAGCGTCAACCATGGTTTGGATGTGCTTGCTGCCCGAGCAACGTGAGTCGATTTATTCCATCCTTGCCTGGTTATGTGTATGCCGTAAAGGACAATGCCGTGTATGTGAACTTGTTTGCCGGAAATACTGCAGAACTGACTGTAAAAGGCAAGAAGGTGGTGTTGGAACAAAGAACCTCTTATCCGTGGGATGGCTCCGTGGCTATTCAGGTAAAACGTGCTCCGAGAAGTGAGATGGAATTGCGCATACGTATCCCGGGCTGGGTACACAATGAAGTGGTTCCAAGTGATTTGTACAAGTATGCCGACGGCATTAAACCCAAATACGCAGTTCGTGTGAATGGAGAAGAAACTACGGCCGACTTAAAGAATGGCTACTTCTGTATTGCACGTACTTGGAGAAAGGGAGATAAAGTGGAACTTGATTTTGACATGCCGGTTCGCATCGTAAAGGCTCATGATAAGGTTGTAGCTGATAGAGGACGTATTGCCGTAGAGCGAGGTCCCTTGGTGTATTGTGCCGAATGGCCTGATAATGACTTCAAAGTGCAGAACGTGTTAATGAATAAAACACCGCAGTTTACAGTTAAGGAAGCGCCTTCTTCTTTGCCGGCCATCGGCATCAAAGCTATTGAGGTTCCGGCACAGGTGTTGAACTATGATGCACAAGGTTTTTTGCAAACGCGTTCGGTTGGCCTTACACTAATTCCTTACTTTGCGTGGGCGCACCGTGGTAACGGTAATATGTTGGTTTGGCTTCCACAAAGTTTGTCCGCCGCCTCGCCCGGAAAACTCCCCACTTTAGCGAGCGAAAGTCGTGTTTCTGCTAGTGTGAAGAGTGCATCAGTGTCTTCTGTTATCGACGGTTTGGTGCCGGCTGATGGTGATGACCGCAGCATTCCTTACGTGCATTGGTGGCCGAAGAAGGACAGCAAAGAATGGATTGTTTATGATTTCAAGGCACCGGCACGAGTACAAAGTTGTACGGTATATTGGTTTGATGATGCTCCGTGGGGCGGATGTCGTGTTCCCGACAATTGGGTAATTCTATATAAGGATGCATCCGGCAATTGGATTCCCGTGAAGAATGTTGATGGATATGGTGTGCTAAAAGGTGTTGGCAATACGGTGAACTTTGATGCAGTGGAAACCTCGGCACTCAAGTTGGAGTTTCAAATGTCAAAGGATAATTCCTGCGGTGTGTTTGAGTGGGAAGTGAAGTAGAATGTTGGTGGGATAGAAAAACTTTTTACAAATAAAAGAAGACGGGGGTGTTGCAATGCGTACATCCCCGTCTTTATTGTTATCGACTTTCCGGATGGCTGGTGCCGGTAAGCGGTTTGTTCTTAAAACTCCATCCTTCGGCGCTTACACTGATTCGTGTGGTTTTCGCGTTGTTGTATAAAGTAATTTCTGCCTCGCCATTCTCGTTCAGCTTTACGTTCGGATTCCAATACAGCGTACGTCGGTAATCTTGGGTGTCGGGCAAAGGTTTTGTACTATAATTGGGATGATAGAAATCTTCGCATACGGCAAACCCCGGTAGTACGTAGCGACGGTCGCGATAGGTTATTCGTTTCCCTTCGTTCGGAACGCGACGTAAGTCTATGATAACCTCCGGCTGGTTGGCGCCCTCGTACTTTTCACTACCCTCCATACGCGGACAATAGTCGGTGTAGACATATACTTTGTCCAAATGATACAACTTGTTGTATTGGTCCTTTGCATAGGGGCTCATGTTGGCCGAACTATTGCGTCCATCCATTCTGATTTCCAGTTTGTAAGCTCGATAATCGTTCATGTCGCCTATATAAGCACGAGCTACATCCGTGGAAAATCTGTTGCGCCCAATGAATTTACCTGTATTCAATCCTAGGTCGCAGGTGCGGTTGAAAGCTTCGTAGGCATCCAGAACAAAAGCCGGTTTAAGGTGAAGAAAACTGCGTTTCCCTCCTCGCCGTGCCGAGATGGTTACGGCCGATAACATACGTTCACCCTCGGCGGCGGTGTATTTCAGTGGACTTCCTTCGGGGATGGGAGGTAGGCTCTGCTGGTAGTAAGAATATGGTTTCGGGAAGTTGGGATATATGGGATTTAGCTTTACATAGAAGTCGGGATAGCTTTCCTCATCGCCGCTTACCCATTTATAGGGCTTCTCCTTTTTACTCAGTTTTGTAGTATCCTTTGCTGTTAGGAAGAACACGCATATATCCTCAAAAAGAGGGGCTTGTATGGTAAAGGTGCCTTTGTTGGTCATCATATCGCCTACTACTCCGGGACTTCCGGGTTGCACGAATTCGGCATGCACCGTAACGTCTTTTTTCAAGTTGCTCTCCTTTTCATGAAAACGACCGTGTGGATTCGTGGTGCGGTCGGCGTTGGTGTTTGATTCGCGCATGGATTGTGTGAGTTCGTTAAAATCACC
Organism: Paraprevotella sp.; assembly: GCA_017425765.1. Lineage (GTDB taxonomy): Bacteria > Bacteroidota > Bacteroidia > Bacteroidales > Bacteroidaceae > Paraprevotella. The sequence continues at coordinate 3,570 of JAFOXE010000130.1, forward strand.
ATATTCGGTCTTGTCCATGTTCACTGCGTCGGTCGATTCTTCTTGAGAATCTTGATTGTCCGTTGTCGTCTCAATAAAATCTGGTTCTGCCGTTCTTAGGTCGTCCTCTTCTTGTATGGCCGTATAGTTTTGTACCGAGCCTTGCAGATATTGAGTTTTCTCGTAGGGATGTTTTAGAACAAAGGCATTTGGCGTGGCCATGGTTTGCCAACTGAATCTACGCCATCCTTGCACCATCATTAGAAGGTCCAGGTGCAATCGGTGCGTTTCATCGTTAGCTTCAAAGTAATATTTGGGCTGTTCTACGAAGCCCTTGATTTCGCTGGATAATAACATCTCGGTCAGAATGTTTCCATCGTCGTAGATGTATTCGGTGGTCACTGCATCTTGTACCGCAATGGATACAATGCCTCCACAGGCTTGTTGGGGCTTCTTTATTTTCAGTTCGATGGCCTCAAAAGGTGCGTAGCTTTCTTTAATTCCTTCAAATTCAAGTTGATTGTCGCCAAAATTATTATGCTTGACAAAGCATAGACGGTCGGCATAAACACGTCCATCTTGGTTGAACACGGTAAACTGATTTACACCAATGGGTAGTGAATCAAGCGGGATTTTTACAACTTGTTCTTGTCCGTTTTGCGTATCAAGAGTGTGAAATTGCTGCAATATGCCTTGATGCATGATGGTGAGTCCGATTTGTTCTGTGGTTGCTGTGCCTGTAGCTTGAACATGGGCCGTAATGGAAGTGCTATCTTGTTGCAAACGTAATGCGCATCCGTTTTCTAGTGATTCGGGAAGTTTTTGTTTTGCGGCCACGGTTTCGTTACGAAACTCTGCTGTATATTTTTCGTTCGGAGTACATGTAAAAGTTAGTTTCCCGCGGCCTCTATGCTCGGTTTTCGCTTCGGCTACAATCTTGTCCGATGAGTCGGTTATGTATACAGTACCTTCTAAATGTTTGCCCTCGTCGTTGTTCACTTCAAATGCTATACATGTTTGTGTACCGGCCACTATATTTCCACCTTCCGGGAAGAGTGTCAGCACAGCATTTTCAGCCTTTTCCTCTTGTTTGAAGTAACGGGCTAAGGGGCGCAAGGTCATGTCGTGCACATAATCGCCCGGTGCGGTTGGTTTGTCGTACACCGGGAATACCCGCGAATAGAGTTTGTCGTAGTCGCGATAATAGTCCTTGGCCATCTTCTTGTTGAAAAACCATTCCTCGGCATATTCGGTGTGCGGGTGTTCGTATTCACCCCAATTCAGCATCCAACGGGTGTAGGCACGCAATTCGTAGTATCCGCCGTACAAACTATCCAACAAAACAAAAGCCCCATTTCCCATGCCCTGCTTCAAACGGATGTTTTGACGTTGAACTAGAAAGCCGTCTTGATTCAGCAACTCTACATAAAGTAGTTCGCTCAGTCGCGATACAGTTCTTGTATCGGTACGTGTTACGTAAGCTTTGAACCAAATGGTGTCGCCCAGGAAATAGCAACTGTTGTCCATGTGTATGAACACCTTTTCTTGTGGTATGCTGCGTCCAAACTTGTCCAAACGGTTTACCCAATGCTGCAAAGTGTGAGCTTGTGAATCAGCATTTCCTTTTGTAGCCTCTTGAGCATATAGCGTCCAATTTGTAAAACAAAAGATGCTCAGAAATAGGAATAAACAGAATGTATTCAACGTGATAAACTTATGCTCTGTAGGCAAGTTTAATTTAGGATGATTCATTTTTTGAATGTAATGTTTTGTGTGGAATAATGCTCTATGTGCAAAGATAAGGATTTAGACCAAAGGTTTAGTATATCTGCTTCCTTTTTTTGGCAGATGCAGACGAAGTGTTTTTGTTTGCATACATGCACATCTGTGCCAAAAACACATGAGCATCTCGCGACATCGAGGTGTACGCCTCGTTGCGTCGACATGCTCGTGTAGTATACCTTCACCCGTGCGTGTCTTTTTAAGGGCATTTTGACGACGGTGTGCGAGCACGAGAAGAAAATAAGTTGATAGATATAAAGTTTTTTTTATTTCCACTTGCTGCAGAATAGGATTTTATTAAATTTGCACAATCCCAATGTGCGCATACACGCTAGTGAAGATTATGTTCTTCTGTCGTATCTACGGGAAGCGGGAGGGACTCTTGTGAGCGAACGTAATATTAACAAAACATCAATATAAATTATGACCTTAATCAAATCAATTTCCGGAATTCGCGGAACCATCGGTGGCAAGGCCGGCGATACTCTTAATCCGCTTGACATTGTTAAGTTTACTTCTGCTTATGCTACTTTGATTCGCAAGACCACCAAGGTGCAAAGCAACAAGATTGTGGTAGGACGTGATGCACGTATTTCAGGCGAGATGGTGAAGAACGTAGTGTGTGGTACGCTCATGGGTATGGGCTTTGATGTGGTAAACATTGGTTTGGCTTCTACTCCGACTACAGAAATTGCCGTGACAATGGAAGGCGCCTGCGGTGGTATTATCTTAACAGCATCGCACAATCCACGCATGTGGAATGCGTTGAAACTTTTGAACGAAAAGGGCGAGTTCTTGAATGCTGCCGAGGGTCAAGAGGTATTGCGCATTGCAGAGGCTGAAGACTTTGAGTACGCTGATGTGGATCACCTTGGTAAGTATACAGAAAACGACACTTACGACCAAAAACACATCGATATGGTGAAGAACTTGGAACTTGTAGATGTAGAAGCGATTCGCAAGGCCGGTTTCAAGGTGGCTATCGACTGTGTGAACTCAGTGGGTGGCATCATTTTACCTAAGTTGCTTGAGCAATTGGGCGTGGCAAAGGTTACAGGTTTGTTTACTGAGGCTACGGGTGATTTTCAGCACAACCCCGAACCCTTGGAACAAAACTTGGTAGATATCAAGGCATTGATGCAGAAGGGCGAACACGATATTGCCTTTGTGGTAGACCCAGACGTGGACCGCTTGGCAATGTTCTGCGAAGACGGAACTATGTATGGCGAAGAATACACTTTGGTAACCGTGGCCGACTACATCTTGCAACATACACCGGGTAACACCGTTTCTAATCTCAGCTCAACTCGTGCATTGCGCGATGTAACTCGTAAGTACGGTTGCGAATACAACGCATCGGCTGTAGGTGAGGTTAACGTGGTAACTAAGATGAAGGATACTCAAGCCGTAATTGGTGGTGAGGGTAATGGTGGCGTTATTTATCCTGCAGCGCACAACGGTCGCGATGCTTTGGTAGGTATCGCTCTTGTGCTTACCTATTTGGCTAAGAAGGGTATGAAGACCAGTGAACTACGTGCAACATATCCTCCATATTGCATCGCCAAGAATCGTATTGACCTGACACCAGATACCGATGTGGATGCAATCCTAGCCAAGGTTAAGGAAATGTATTCATCTGAGGAGGTTAATGATATTGATGGCGTAAAGATTGACTTCCCCGACAAGTGGGTACACTTGCGTAAGAGTAACACCGAACCCATCATCCGCGTATACTCAGAGGCCGCTACTATGGAGGCCGCCGACGAGATAGGCAAACAGATTATGGACGTGGTTTATAGCTTTGCCAAGTAATCATATCTAAACCAAAATATAACCGGCTCTGTTCCTATAAGGAGCGGAGCCGGTTCTTGTTTTACGACATGCTTAATTTTATTTTTAATACTCCTAAATAGAAAAACACCATGGTAACACATACACTGAGGGTTGCTTTGATTTTCATGGGCTGCTTCGGGCTATTGAACCTACATGCTGCTTCCATGCGTTGGGAAACGATGTTGAAAAACGGTTGGAAATTTACGCGGAGTGATAATGTAGCCTATAGTCAACCGGACTTTAACGATCACGATTGGCAATCAGTGTGTGTGCCACACGATTGGGCCATCTACGGACCATTCAGTATTCACAACGACAAACAAAATGTGGCCATTACGCAAGATGGGCAAAAGGAGGCCATGGAACATGCCGGACGCACCGGTGGGTTGCCTTTTGTAGGTACGGGTTGGTATCGTTTGAAGTTTGCCGTACCTGATTTCAAAGAAGGTAAACGTGCCGTGTTAATCTTTGATGGAGCGATGAGCAACGCTGAGGTCTTTGTCAACGGAACAAAGGCCGGATTTTGGCCTTACGGTTATAACTCATTTCACTTGGACATCACGTCGTGGATGAAACGTGAGGGAGAAAATACCCTTGCGGTGCGTTTGGAGAACAAACCGGAAAGTTCACGTTGGTACCCGGGTGCCGGTCTTTATCGCAATGTACATTTAGTGGTGACCGACGAGGTTGCTGTGGATACTTGGGGTACTTTCATTACCACACCCGTGGTGACCGACGAGTATGCAAAGGTGGTGGTGCGTACAGAATTAACTTATCCCACGAGCGTATCATTGCACGAAATAGAGGTTGAAACCATCGTACTTTCACCATCGGGCGAAGCGGTGGCCTCGGTTCGGAATCCTTTGGGGGCTTATAGCGAAGGCGTTTCGGTGCAAGAACTTTTTGTGGAGAAGCCCGCTTTATGGGATTGTACAACGCCGCATCTTTATCAAGCTCAGACCAAAGTATATTATGAGGGAGTGCAAACAGACGAATACTCCACAACATTTGGAATCCGTACCATCGAGGTGATTCCGGATAAAGGTTTTTATCTGAATGGTAAGAAATTTGTATTCCAAGGCACGTGTAATCATCACGATTTAGGACCGTTGGGTACGGCTGTTAACGTAGCGGCCATCCGTCGGCGTATCCGAATTCTGCAGGACATGGGGTGCAATTCGTATCGTACTTCACACAATATGCCCTCTCCCGAGTTGATAAAAGTATGCAACGAGATGGGAATGTTGGTGATGGCAGAGAGTTTTGACGAATGGAAATACGGTAAGGTAAGTAATGGGTACCACCGGATATTTGACGAATGGGTGGATAAGGATGTGACCAATTTAGTGCGTCATTACCGCAACGATCCTTCGGTGGTGATGTGGTGCATTGGAAATGAGGTGCCCGACCAAGGCACGTCTATCGGTGGGAAGTTGGCTCGTATGATTCAAGACATTTTTCATCGAGAAGACCCAACCCGTCCTTGCACACAAGGAATGGATCGTCCCGACATTGTCATCAACAACAATTTTGCTGCTGTAATGGATGTGCCCGGATTTAATTATCGTCCGTTCAAGTATCAAGAAGCCTACAAAAAACTTCCGCAACAAGTTCTTGTTGGCAGCGAGACAGCATCTACCATTAGTTCACGTGGTGTGTATAAATTCCCTGTGGTTCGACGTTCAATGGCTAAGTATCCCGATCATCAGGCCTCGTCCTACGATGTGGAGCACTGTTCGTGGAGTGATTTACCCGAGGACAACTTTATGATGTACGAAGATTTGCCTTATAATATGGGCGAGTTCGTGTGGACGGGATTTGACTATCTCGGTGAGCCTACTCCTTATTATAGTGATTGGCCTAGTCATTCTTCGTTGTTTGGCATTGTAGACCTTGCCGGATTACCCAAGGACCGATATTATCTATATCGCAGCGTGTGGAATAAACACGTTGAAACCCTACATATCCTTCCGCACTGGACGTGGAATGGGCGTGAAGGTCAGAATACGCCGGTGTTTGTTTATTCAAGTTATCCTACGGTGGAATTGTTCGTGAATGGGGTAAGCCA
>JAFOXE010000017.1 GCA_017425765.1 Paraprevotella sp.
CTTGCGCAGCGGTGTGGCGGCAGCAATCGTCGGGATAGTATATGATGTTGTTTCTTCATAATAATATAAGGTAGAGATAATATAGGTGTATGATACAAATGTATAAAAGAGCAAAGCCGTGTACACCCGGATGGATGTATCACGGCTTTGTGTGTCTTATGCCATGTTGTCTAAAGCTTGACGGATGTCGTCGAGGATGTCCTCTACATTCTCAATACCTACAGATAGGCGGATTAAATCTGGTGCCACACCGGCTTCGCGCAATTGTTCATCCGAAAGTTGGCGGTGTGTATGACTGGCGGGGTGCAACACACATGTGCGGGCGTCGGCCACGTGTGTCACGATGCAAATCATCTTTAGGTTATCCATAAATCGAATGGCATCTTCACGTGTGCCTTTCAAACCGAAAGCGATAACACCACATGAACCATTAGGGAGATACTTTTGTCCGAGTTCGTAGTATTTGTTGTCTTTCAATCCGCAGAAATTAACCCAGGCTACACGTTCGTCGTTTTGTAAGAATTCGGCCACAATTTGAGCATTACGGCAGTGTTGAGGCATACGAAGATGAAGAGTTTCCAATCCAAGGTTCAATAAGAATGAATTTTGAGGGCTTTGTATCGAACCCAAGTCGCGCATCAACTGAGCAGTGGCTTTTACCATATAGGCCATTTTGCCGAATGCCTTTGTGTAGGTAAGTCCGTGGTAGCTCTCGTCGGGTTGACACAATCCGGGGAACTTATCGGCGTGCGCCTCCCAATCGAAGTTACCGCTGTCTACCACTGCACCACCTACTGCGGTGGCATGGCCATCCATATACTTGGTAGTGGAGTGGGTAACGATGTCTGCTCCCCATTCAAATGGTCGGCAATTGATAGGAGTAGCAAAGGTGTTGTCGATGATTAGAGGCACACCATGCTTGTGCGCCATGTTGGCAAAGCGTTCAATATCGAAAACATTGCCACCGGGGTTAGATATGGTTTCGCCAAAGAAACATTTTGTGTTGGGGCGGAATTCGGCCTCGATGCGTTCGTCGTCCCAATCCGGGTCTACAAAGGTACATTCGATGCCTAACTTCTTTAATGTTACACCGAATAGGTTAAAAGTACCTCCGTATATGGTGTTGGCTGTGATGAAATGATCGCCGGCTTGACAAATGTTAAAGATGGCATAGAAATTTGCAGCTTGTCCTGATGAGGTAAGCATGGCACCTACACCGCCTTCCAATTTGGCGATTTTATCGGCTACCGCATCGTTGGTAGGATTTTGCAGACGGGTGTAAAAGTAGCCCGTGTCTTCAAGGTCGAACAAACGAGCCATTTGTTCGCTGTTGTCGTACTTGAAGGTGGTACTTTGATATATGGGTACAACACGAGGCTCGCCCTTTTTGGGTTGCCATCCACCTTGTACACAAATTGATTCTCTTCTTAGTTTCTTTTCCATTTTCTTTTGTGTGTATTGATTTATATGTTGTTTTGTTTTTTCTTGTTCGGGAACGTAATTTATCTTTCGTCGGGATAGATGATGTGTTGCACCGAGGGTCTAATGCTGACAAACTGATGAATGGGAATTTGAACTCCCCTTTCCTCTGTGTCTGGATACCATATCGGAAATTTCTCTATCATGTACGGAAAATAATCGGGCAGCATACACTTGTTTATAGAGATTTCCTCGTCCAATCGATAGGGCGATGGCCTTTTGTATAGGCGATGCGCCTCGATTTTTACATGCCCGGCCTTGATGAAATCCAATTCGGTGGCAGCAGCTCTTGACAAGTCAATGATGAATCGACTATAGGGACCTCTGTCGGTAACTTCCACAATTACTTCTTTCCCGTTCTGCATGTTTCGCACCCTAAGGAAGGTTCCAAAGGGTAGGCTAAGGTGGGCACAGGTCATACTATCCTTATGGTATGGTCGGCCGTTGCTCATCAATCGTCCATGAAAACGGTCGGCATAATATGATGCCCTTCCTCGTAGAAGTTCTTGTGCCTTACTTGAACACGGACTGACAAAAAACAATCCGATAAGTAGGGGGAGAGTTTTGAACATCATCGCTTACCTCCTTATATAATCATGTTCCGAGGGCAAAATAAACGAATTTGCTGTTCTTTTACAACGATTCGAATCGTTTTCTCGCTCAAAAAGCGAAAATCAGCCGTACAACTCGCAATATTGATGCAATGATGTATAATTAAACTTAAAGTTCGTTTAATTTGTGTACGTATGTAAAAAACTATTTTCGAAAACGTAGTTTTCTAAGTACCTTTGTCAAGATTTAGACGAAGTAAGACAATGAAGGTATCTATAGAACAAGCAAACAGCAAGAAAGCCACCCGTAAACTTGTGGTGAAAGCTGCCTCGAAATTGTTCCGCGAACAGGGCATAAAGGCTGTGCGAATGGACGATATCGCGAAGGATTTGTCTATGTCTAAACGCACTCTTTACGAGTTATTTTCCGATAAAGAAGAACTTTTGTTGGAGTGTATTATGGCGCATTTGAGGACAAAGGATCGACAGTTGGAGAAAAAGATATCCTCATCCGAGAATATCTTGGAGGTGTTGCTTTATTCTATGAAGCAGGTTTTGGAGGAACTCCGTGGCGTTAGCATTGTGTTTTATAGAGATATGTGTTTGTATGAGGGTGTGGCCAAATTGGTGCAGGAACGTCGTGAGGAACGATACAAGCGATTTGTAGAAGCCTTTGAAACGGGCGTATCGCAAGGAGTTTTTCGAAAGGAAATAAATTTCTCTATACTACAACTTTTGATTGACACACAATTGCACATGCTTTTTGAAACCAATAAGTGGCAACAGTTTTCTTTGTCCGAAATGTATAAGACCATCATTTTGGTGAGCGTGCGAGGCGTTTGCACTCTTGAAGGACAGCGCATGATGGATGATTATTTACAAAATAAGTGGAAGGATTTATAAGCATAAAATAATTAAATAGACGATGAAAAAAGTATTGTACGTAAGACGATGGCTCGTAGTGGTACTCGTGATGTTGATTGTAACAGCCGCACGAGCACAGCAGGGCGGAGGTGAACTTATGTTGTCGTTGGAACAAGCAATCGAAATTGCTTTGACCGACAACCCAACCATTAAGGTTGCTAATCAAGAAATTGAATTAAAGAAGGTAAGTCAAAAGGAAGCATGGCAAAGTCTGTTGCCTACAGCATCGCTTTCCGGTAGTATGGCCTATACCGTAAAAGCTGCGGTAATGAGTTTGAGCGGAAAGCAATTTCAAATGGGTGAGGATGGAGCGAGCACCTGGAACGGAGCTCTTAATGTGAATCTACCGGTATTTGCACCAGATGTTTATCGCACCATGCAGATGACCAAAACCGATGTAGAACTGGCTGTTGAGAAAAGTCGTGCTTCGCGCATCGATTTGGTGAATCAGGTAACAAAAGCATATTATCAACTACTGTTGGCTCAAGACAGCTATAAAGTACTTGAGGAAAGCTATGCGGTGAGTGAAAAGAATTACAATGTTGTGAAATCTAAATTTGAACAAGGTCGTGTGAGTGAGTACGATAAGATTTCGGCTGAAGTGCAAATGCGTAACATCAAACCGAATGTGGTGGCAGCTCAGAACGGCGTAAGACTGGCAAAGCTACAACTTAAGGTGTTGATGGGAATAGCGGATGCTACTCTTGAGTTGAAGGCCACAGACAATCTGAAAAACTACGAGAAGGAGGTTGCTGCTCATCAGCTTGGCGAGGGATTCTCGTTGGATGGTAACAGTACGTTGAAACAATTGGATTTGAATGAACAAATTCTTCAACAATCTTTGAAAAGACAACAAGCTGCTTTCATGCCCTCTTTGGCATTGAATTTTGCATATCAATACCAATCGTTCTACAACAAAAACTTTGAAATCTGGCATTATGATTGGTTCCCAGGTTCAACTCTTACGCTGACACTTACGGTTCCTTTGTATAAAGCATCAAACTTTACACGAGTAAAAAGTGCTCGCATACAACTCAATCAGTTGAACGAAAATAGAATAAACACCGAGCGTCAACTAAATATGCAAGCACAGGCCTATGTGGATAATATGACGGCAAGTGCCGAAC
>JAFOXE010000131.1 GCA_017425765.1 Paraprevotella sp.
AGTTGATTGCACCTAAAAAATATTCATGGCAGCTACTCGACATACTTCCAAAGGTATTGTTGGCAGGTGAAAACGCAGGTTCACTTACTACAGAAGGAGCAAAGAAATTGGACATCTCGGGCAACTTACAAGCCGGTGTTCCTGTTTGTCCACCTGAAGGTGATGCTGGTACAGGCATGGTAGCAACGAATGCTGTGAAACAACGTACCGGAAATGTTTCTGCGGGAACCTCTTCTTTCTCAATGATTGTTTTGGAAAAAGATTTGTCACAACCCTATGAAATGATTGATATGGTGACTACTCCTGACGGAAGTTTAGTGGCCATGGTACACTGCAACAATTGTACATCCGATTTGAATGCATGGGTGAACTTGTTCAAGGAATATCAAGAACTTTTGGGCGTTCCTGTAGATATGAACGAAGTGTTTGGTAAATTGTATAACAATGCATTGACCGGTGACGCAGATTGTGGTGGTTTGATATCATATAACTACATCTCCGGCGAGCCTGTAACAGGTTTGGCAGAAGGTCGTCCTTTGTTCGTGCGCTCTGCTAATGATAAATTCAATCTTGCCAACTTTATGCGTGCACATCTTTATGCATCAGTAGGTGTATTGAAGATAGGTAACGACATTTTGTTCAAGAAAGAAAATGTAAAAGTAGATCGTATTACCGGACATGGTGGCTTGTTCAAGACCGCAGGTGTGGGACAGCGTGTACTTGCTGCAGCCATCGACTCGCCCATATCTGTAATGGAAACTGCCGGTGAAGGTGGTGCATGGGGTATTGCCTTGTTGGCCTCTTACCTTGTAAACAATTGTAACGGAAAGAGTCTTGCCGATTATCTTGACGAGGACGTATTCGGTGATGAAGTTGGTGTAGAAATTAAACCAACCCCAGAAGATGTGGCAGGCTTTAATGTCTACATTGAAAACTATAAGGCTGGTTTAGCCATCGAACAAGCTGCCGTTCAGGCAAAGAAATAAATAAATCAAATTCAGCCTACATTAAATAATCAGACAATATAGTAGAAATTCTCCCCACCATTGTTCTACACTCTTAAATACAATAAGAGCGGGAGATTATAAGATTTATATGGAAAAGAATTCTATTTCAGTATTGAATCATGCAGCCGATAACATCCGTATTCTTGCTGCATCAATGGTAGAAAAGGCAAACTCTGGTCACCCGGGTGGTGCTATGGGTGGTGCTGATTTTATCAATGTTTTGTATTCCGAGTTTTTGCAATACGATCCAGAAAACCCTACATGGGTAGGCCGTGACCGTTTCTTCTTGGATCCAGGTCACATGGCTCCGATGTTATATTCTCAACTTGCTTTAATTGGAAAGTTCTCTCTTGAAGAACTTCAACAACTTCGTCAATGGGAGTCCCCCACTCCGGGTCATCCTGAAGTAGACGTAATGCGTGGCATTGAGAATACCTCAGGACCACTTGGACAGGGTCATGTATTTGCTGTAGGTGCCGCTATTGCAGCTAAGTTCTTGGCAGCACGTACCGGAAACCCAACTTTTGCAAAGGAAACCATCTATGCTTATATCTCTGATGGTGGTATACAAGAAGAAATTTCACAAGGTGCAGGACGTATTGCCGGCACTTTAGGATTGGATAATCTTGTTATGTTCTATGACTCTAACGACATTCAGTTGTCTACTGAAACAAAAGATGTTATGAACGAAGATACCGCCATGAAATATAAAGCATGGGGATGGAATGTTATCGAAATTAACGGTAACGATGCACAAGAAATTCGTAATGCATTGACCGCTGCGCAAGCAGAAAACCAACGTCCTACACTTATTATTGGTAAGTGTGTGATGGGTAAAGGTGCTCGCAAAGATGACAATTCTTCATACGAGCGTAATTGCAAAACTCACGGTGCTCCTCTTGGTGGTAATGCATATAAAAATACCATTGTAAACCTTGGTGGTGATCCAGAAAACGCGTTTGTCATCTTTGATGATGTTAAGGAATTATATGCAAAACGCGCTGAGGAGTTGAAAGAAATCGTAGCTGCTCGTAAGGCAGAAGAACAAGTTTGGGCTACTGCCAATCCAGAAAAAGCAAGTCAACAAGCAGAATGGTTCAGCGGTGCAGCTCCTACAGTTGATTGGAATAGCGTTCAACAGAAGTCCGGCGATGCAACACGTAATGCATCAGCTGCCGTACTAAGTGTGCTTGCAGAACAAGTACCTAATATGATTTGTGCTTCAGCCGACTTGTCTAACTCTGATAAGACTGACGGTTTCTTGAAGAAGACACATGCCTTCGTTAGTGGTGATTTCAGTGGCGCATTCTTCCAAGCCGGTGTGGCTGAGCTTACAATGGCTTGCTGCTGCATTGGTATGGCACTGCATGGAGGTGTTATTGCAGCTTGCGGCACATTCTTTGTGTTCTCAGACTATATGAAGCCGGCTGTTCGTATGGCAGCTTTGATGCAATTGCCTGTGAAGTTTATTTGGACACACGATGCATTCCGCGTAGGTGAAGATGGCCCTACCCACGAGCCTGTAGAGCAAGAAGCACAAATCCGTTTGATGGAAAAACTTAAAAACCATCATGGTAAGAACTCTGTTTTGGTGCTCCGCCCTGCTGATTCAGAAGAAACTACCGCTTGTTGGAAGTTGGCAATGGAAAACATTGACACACCTTCTGCTCTAATTTTGTCACGTCAAAACATTGATATGTTGCCTGCAGGAAATGACTATGCTCAATCAGCACAAGGTGCATACATTGTGGCCGGCTCTGACGAAAATCCGGATGTAATTTTGGTAGCTTCAGGTTCTGAGGTTTCAACTCTAGTTGCCGGTGCGGCATTGTTGCGTGAAGAAGGTATAAAAGTACGTATTGTGAGTTGTCCGTCGGAAGGACTCTTCCGTAGTCAGTCAGCTGAATATCAAGAAAGTATTTTACCTACCGGCGCCAAAATTTTCGGTCTTACTGCAGGTCTTCCAGTAAACTTGCAAGGCTTGGTTGGAGCCAACGGTAAGGTATGGGGATTAGAAAGCTTCGGCTTCTCAGCGCCTTATAAGGTTCTTGATGAGAAGTTGGGCTTCACCGCACAAAATGTATATAACCAAGTTAAATCAATGTTCTAATGGAAATTAAAACCATAGGTCTTGCTGCAGATCATGCAGGTTATGCATTAAAAGAATTTGTCAAACAGTATTTGACAGAGAAAGGTTATACTTATAAGGATTTCGGAACCAATAGCGAAGCTAGTTGTGATTATGCAGATTATGCACATCCATTGGCAAAGGCCATAGAGCAAGGCGAATGCTATCCTGGCATTGCTATTTGTGGTAGTGGAGAAGGCATCAGCATGACGCTTAATAAGCATCAAGGCATTCGGGCCGGATTATCGTGGATACCCGAAATAGCGCACCTTATTCGTCAGCACAACGATGCGAACATATTGGTAATGCCGGGTCGATTTATTGATACCGACATGGCACGCAAGATTATGGATGAGTTTTTCGGAACAGAGTTTGAAGGTGGACGTCATCAAGCCCGCATTAACAAAATGAAGGTTCAAGACTAATTCCCCCTATCCTACTCTTATAATTGAATCTCTCTCCTTTACTTATGTGTTGGAGAGAGATTTTTATATATCTGTTTGATTGAATAAATGCAATTGTTTATTTAGCATGCATTGGGTTGTAAACAAAATCTAATTACATACTAAAAATAAAGATTGTACAAACCCTATATATAGTAAAAGAGCAAACTACCGACGTAGCTTGCTCTTTTGTTTATGATAAATTTGTTTACCTTGCTCTGTTTTTCAGCCGTAGATAATGTTACCTTCTTCGTCACGATTTTCATCGATAAACGACTTTTGGTATTGAGTCATACCACGGAGCGACATTCCCATGTTTGAGAAACCACCATCGTGATAAAGGTTTTGCATAGTAACCTTCTTGGTCAAGTCAGAGAACATTACCACACAATAGTCTGCACAATCGTCAGCACTTGCGTTGCCAAGAGGCGACATTCTATCCGCAAAGTCGAACAAACCATCAAATCCCTTGATACCACCACCGGCTGTAGTGAATGTGGGTGACTGAGAAATAGTATTTACACGAACACCCTTTTCACGTCCGTAGATATAACCAAAGCTACGTGCAATGGATTCCAACAATGATTTTGCATCAGCCATATCGTTATATCCAAAGAATGTACGTTGAGCAGCCACATAAGTTAATGCGAGAATGGAACCATTATCATTAATTGCATCTAATTTTTTTGCCACTTGAATCATCTTGTGGAAAGAGATAGCTGAAATATCAAGTGTTTGCTGCAAGTACTTATAATCTAAATCATCGTATGTACGTTTCTTACGCACATTTACACTCATACCAATTGAGTGCAATACGAAATCAATTTTACCTCCAAGAGCCTTTTGTGCTTCAA
>JAFOXE010000132.1 GCA_017425765.1 Paraprevotella sp.
AACGGCTTCAAAGAAGAATTGGAAGAGATTCAGTGGAGTTTAGGTTTAGAATATACATACAATGACCGTTTTATTCTACGCGGTGGTTACCACCACGAGAGTGAAAATAAGGGTAATCGTAAGTATTTCACTGTGGGAGCGGGTTTCCGTATGAGTGTTTTTGCTCTAGACTGCAGTTACGTGTTCTCCACCACCGAAAGCAACCCTTTGGATCAGACCATGCGCTTTACGCTCGGCTTTGATTTGGACGGCATGAGAGATTTGTTTGGTCGTGGTCGTCGTTAATAGTTTGAAAGGTTCATAAAGAAGAAGTATGGCAAATATCCGTGTAGGCTTTGGCTTTGATGTACATAAACTTGTAGAGGGACGTGAACTTTGGTTGGGCGGTATATTGTTGGAACACCGTTTGGGCTTGTTGGGGCACAGCGACGCTGATGTACTGATTCATGCTCTTTGCGATGCTCTTTTAGGGGCGGCCAATATGCGCGACATTGGCTATCATTTTCCTGACACCGCACCGGAATATCATAATGTGGACAGCAAGTTGTTGTTGGCCGACACCATTAAGCTTATTGCTACAAAAGGGTATAAAGTGGGTAATGTGGACATTACGGTGTGTGCAGAGCAGCCTAAACTTAAACCACACATCCCTACTATGCAAACTTGTCTGGCCGGTATAATGGGCGTGGATGAGGATTGCGTGTCCATAAAGGCTACCACCACCGAGAAATTAGGCTTTACCGGTCGCGAAGAAGGGATTTCGGCTTATGCCACGGTGTTGATAGAAAAATAGAATCGAGGTTGCAGCGTTTCGGAAACGCACTGCTCAACGAATAAAAAAGAGGCGTACGTCTTCGTTAAAGAAGGTGTACGCCTTGTTTCATCTACACCATCGTGTAGAGGGTGCCTACACGATGGTGTCTTTTTATTGCAATTTAGGTGCTACAATGATGAGGCGGGCAATGTCTTCAATGTTCCACTCGCCGATGAACATTTCGTTTGAGGTGGTGAATAGGGCACCAAACCCACATCGTACATCGTTTTTGTACTGACCATACCAATAGTCACCATCGGCATAATAATAGATTCCGTAGCCATGACGCTTGCCTTTATAGGTTTCTCCGATGTAGCGGTCGCCATTTGTGTAGGTTTGCGTTACAAATGCATAATCGTTGAAACCTACGGCATCGATCAATTGTTTCTCGTGTGCCTTAAAAATATATTCCAATTTGCCTGTGGAAAGATCGTAGGTAGCATAGAAATCCTTACTGCCTACAGTGGCACTTTTGTCGGTAAGTGTGATGCCAAACATGAAGTCTCCTTTGCGGAATTGTCCTGTTCTTTGTGTCCCGTCGTTACTGATAAACGTGCCATATCCGTAGATGCCTATTCGGTCGTCTGTTTGTCCCAAATATTGTCCGCCGTCGGATGTGGTTATGCGTGAAGGATAATCTGCCACTAGATCTAAGAACACGTGTTCGTAGTGTGCCGGTGCGATTTCATATTTTTGAAGTGGAGTTTGTTGTGCTTTTGCGAGCAATGTAGTGCCACTTATAAGGGCGAATAACAGAAGATTTTTTACCGTCATAGGATTGTTTTTTTGAGGGGATGTGATGTGTGTTATGTGCGGTAATAGCCATTTTCTTGAATGGCCTTCCACACTTTTGGGTGCAGATAATCGCCTAGACATGTTCCTTGCTTAATTTGTTTGCGTAGATGGGTGGAACTGATGTCGATGAGTGGAGTATCTGCCATCTTAACACCCGAGGGAAGAAGAGTCGTGTCGATGTCGTAGCCTGGTCTGGGGTATACGATGATGCGATGACGATTCAAAATCTCGTCGGCGTGATACCAATGGTCAAATACCTGCCAATTGTCGGCACCGATAACTAGAATAAATTCGCGATCGGGGTAGGCTTGTTGTAATTCCTTAAGCGTATTGACCATATATGAGGGGCGTGGCAGATGAAATTCAAAATCTGATACAAATTGTTTTCCATGTCCTTCTACAGCCAGACGTGCCAACTTCAAACGGTCGTCATCTGCTAACAAATCTTCTTGTTCCTTGAGAGGATTGTGTGGACTGACCATGAACCACAATTCATCAATCCATCCTTGTCGGCATAGAGCATCGGCAAGTTGGGTATGCCCCGTATGGATGGGGTTGAAGGAACCTCCGTATATGCCTGTTCGAATCATGCTCTTTTGCTAAAACGCGATTGGTTGGTGCTTTTCTCGTGAAGTCGCTTTTTGCGTTTCCACCAGATGAACAAAAGGCCCCCTTGCATTATGCAAAACACGATAAAACAGAGTGCGAAAAGTTTCATTCCTAATGCAAAACTGACAATGGACAATACGATACAAAGCGCGCACAAGGCAGCTCCACTGTATAGATTACGTTTTATGGTTTGTTCGGTCATGGGATGAAAAGCAAAAGATTTGTGTTTCGGCTCAAAGTTTGCAAAACATTAGCGCAACAAAAATTCTTGTAGCACCTTGTGTGCTTCTTTTTGAGCATCTTCAAGTTGATCGTTGATGACCACCACATCGAACTGAGGTGCAAAACTCAATTCGTATTCGGCACGGGCAATACGGTCTTCTATAACCTCGGCAGAATCTGTTCCGCGGCCGTTCAAACGTGAACGTAATGCCTCGATGGATGGTGGCTGGATGAATAGGCTTAAGGCACGTTCTCCATAATATTCTTTAATGCGGCAACCACCTTTTACGTCGACGTCGAACACAACGTTGTAGCCAGCCTCAAGTTGTTGTTCCACTTGGTCCTTCAGTGTGCCGTAAAAACGTCCCGGATACACCTCTTCATATTCAAGAAATTGTTCTTCAGCAATGCGTTGCTGAAACTCCTCCGGACTAAGGAAGATGTATTCCACACCGTTTTGCTCGGTGCCACGTGGTGGACGACTGGTTGCGCTGATGCTGAACGCAAGGTTCAAACCTTGTTGCATAAGGTAGTTTATAATGGTGCTCTTACCGCTTCCGCTAGGAGCCGAAATAATGATAAGTTTTCCTTTCATAAGAATTACATTACGTTGAGCACTGCTCTTTAATTTGTTCCAACTCATCTTTCATCTTAACCACGATGTTTTGCATTTCGGCAAGGTTACTTTTGCTGCCGGTGGTGTTGATCTCTCTACCCATTTCCTGAGCAATGAATCCCAACTTTTTGCCTTGTCCCTGACCATTCTCCATAGTTTCCTTAAAGTATTTCAAGTGGTTGGCAAGACGTTGCTTTTCTTCGTTTATGTCTAATTTTTCGATGTAGTAAATCATCTCCTGTTCCAGGCGGTGTTTGTCGTATTCCACCTCCGGGATGTTTTGCAATGCTTCAACAATGCGTTGTCGGATGCGTTCAGTACGACACTTTTCATAAGGTTCGATGCTGGCCATAAGCTCAGCAATGTTGTTCAACTTCTCCAAGAATTTATTATAGAGGGCTTCGCCTTCTTGGCGACGGAAGTCGATAAGCATATCAATCGCACCTTCAACGGCTTTGCTGGCAGCAGTCCATTCCTCTTCAGAAAGCTCTTGGATTTCAGTGCGGCTCATCACGTCCGGAAGGCGTAGCAGAGTGGCAAACCAATCCGTAGGGGCCGGTATGCCCTGTTCGTTGACAATTTCTTGTATCTGCTTGTAATATGCACCCATGACAGAGGCATTGATGGGCAATGCTGTTTGCTCTTCATCCTTTTCTATCCATAGATTGAAGTCCACCTTGCCTCTTTCAAGACGGGCGGATATGAGGGCACGCAATTCCATTTCCTTCTCACGATAGATGGGCGCTATGCGGGTAGATAAATCTAGGGCTTTGCTATTGAGAGATTTAATCTCGGCTGTGATTTTCTTTCCTTGGAACACGACAGACACCTTGCCGTATCCGGTCATTGAATGTATCATATTTTAACAAACTATTTTGTGCAAAATTAGAAAAATAATAGGAGAATGTTGTATTTTTGTGCAGTTATTAGAGGAAAAAAGAGAAAATATGTCTTGTATCTTACACATCGAGACAAGTACGAAGGTGTGCTCGGTCGCCATCAGCGAGGACGGGCAGACCTTGTTTGATAAAGCTGATTTCAACGGGCCGTCGCATGCAGTGTCATTGGGCGTGTTCGTAGAAGAAGCCTTGTCGTTTGTCGATAGTCATGCCATCCCATTGGACGCGGTGGCGGTAAGTTGCGGTCCCGGTTCTTATACGGGGCTTAGAATCGGAGTGTCTATGGCCAAAGGTGTTTGCTACGGACGCGATGTGAAGCTAATAGCCATACCTACGCTGCAATTACAATGTGTGCCTGTGCTGCTTTATCATGACGAGATTCCTGATAATGCTTTGTTTTGTTCTATGATTGATGCAAGGCGCATGGAAGTGTATGCTGCTGTATACGATAGAGCTTTGAATACTGTGCGAGAAATTCAAGCGGACATCGTGGATGAAAATTATCTTCAGGAGTATTTAGATAAGGGGCCGGTCTACTTTTTTGGCGATGGTGCAGAGAAGTGTAAGACTAAGATTACGCATCCCAATGCATTCTTCGTAGACGGAATAGCTCCGATAGCGAAGAATATGTGTCCGTTGGCCGAGAGAGCAATTGCACGAGATGAATATGCCGATGTGGCCTACTTTGAACCTTTTTATTTGAAAGAGTTCGTCGCATCCAAACCTAAAGCCGTTTTTTGATATGGAATATAATACACAACGGAAGAGATTGCCCATGCCCGAGTATGGAAGAGGCATACAGAATATGGTGGATTATGCACTGACTATTGAAAACCGAGACGAACGTCAGCGTTGTGCAAATACGATAGTTTCAATCATGGGGAACATGTTTCCGCAGTTTAGAGAAGTACCTGACTTTAAGCATAAACTATGGGACCATTTGGCTGTGATGTCCGACTACAAGCTTGATATAGACTATCCTTATGAAATAGAGAAGAAGGATTCTTGGGGAAAGAAACCTCAACCAATGGTTTATCCCATGCAAAGGATTCGCTATCGTCACTATGGGTATCTGTTGGAGACATTACTGAAAAAACTCAAAGATATGCCGGAAGGAGAGGAACGAGATGCGTTATTGCAAATCGTTGCCGACCAAATGAAACGTAGTTTGGTAAATTGGAATAAAGACGGCATGGACGATGCTAAAATAGCAGCAGATATTGCTCTGTATACCGATGGAAAGGTGATGCTAGATTTGGATAAATTCCGTTTTTCATCGTTACAGGGTAAATCTCAACAAACCTTGGCGATGGCCTCACGACAAATTCGTCGTGGTGGAAAAAAGAAGTAAATACGACCTCAATTAAATATACACATGGCCTCATTTATTATAGAAGGCGGTCATAAATTGGCCGGTGAAATCATCCCACAAGGTGCGAAGAACGAAGCCTTGCAAGTGATATGTGCAACTCTGCTTACTTCGGAGTCGGTGCGCATTAAAAATATTCCGGATATAGTGGATGTCAATAATCAAATTAGATTGTTGGAGGATATTGGTGTGCAGGTTCAGAAAAAAGCACCTGGTGACTACATCTTTACGGCCTCGGAGGTAAATATTGAGTATCTGCAAAGCGATGATTTCTTGGAACGATGCTCCAAACTTCGTGGTAGCGTGATGTTGATAGGCCCCTTAGTGGCTCGTTTTGGGCACGCCATGGTGGCCAAACCCGGTGGCGACAAAATCGGAAGAAGAAGAGTGGATACCCATTTCTTGGGCATGCAAAAACTAGGAGCCGACTTTAAGTATGATGCCGAACGCGGAGTATTTGAGTTGAGTGCCGAGCAATTAAAGGGGTCTTACATGTTGTTAGATGAGGCTTCTATAACTGGTACAGCCAACATCATCATGGCCGCCGTATTGGCCAAAGGAACTACCACTATTTATAATGCGGCCTGCGAGCCCTATATCCAACAATTATGTCGAATGCTCAATGCAATGGGGGCAAAAATCAGCGGTATCGCTTCCAATTTAATAACAATTGAAGGAGTGGATGAATTGTGCGGAGCGGAACATACTATTTTACCCGATATGATTGAGGTTGGAAGTTTCATCGGTATGGCGGCAATGGTTGGTGACGGTGTTCGTATCAAAAACGTATCGTACGACAATTTGGGTATCATACCTTATGCATTCCGTCGCCTTGGCGTGGAGGTAAGACGAGAAGGTGATGACATTTTTGTTCCTCGTCAGGAACATTACGAAATAGAATCTTTTATCGACGGCTCGTTCATGACTATGAGCGATGCACCGTGGCCGGGCCTAACTCCCGACTTGTTGAGCGTGCTTTTAGTTGTAGCTACTCAAGCTAAGGGATCGGTATTGATTCATCAGAAGATGTTCGAGAGCCGTTTGTTCTTTGTGGATAAACTTATAGATATGGGGGCACAAATCATCCTTTGCGACCCGCACAGAGCTGTTGTAGTTGGGCATGACAATGCCATCCGCCTGAGAGGAGCCCGTATGACGTCGCCCGACATCCGTGCCGGAATTGCAATGCTTATTGCGGCTTTAAGTGCAGAAGGTGTCAGTCAAATCAACAACATCGAACAGATAGACCGAGGTTATCAAGACATTGAAGCTAGATTAAATGCCCTCGGAGCGCACATTAAACGAGTAGAATAAGTATGATTCGAGAAGAAGAGGTCTACAAGATAGGAGTATTCACAAAGACGCATGGAATTTCCGGCGAACTTTCCTTTTCGTTTACAGACGATGTGTTTGATCGTGTGGATGCCGAGTTCTTGGTGTGCAAGATGGATGGTATCATGGTTCCGTTCTTTATGGAAGAATACCGTTTCAAGAGCGACACCACGGCTTTGGTTAAACTCGAAGATATAGATAGTGAGTCGTCTGCCCGTCGAATGGTGGGCGTGGAGGTTTACTTCCCTTTAGACCTCGTGGGAGAGGATGCACCGGAAGAATATACTTGGAACTATTTTACCGGATTTCAGGTTGAGGACGAGGAAAGCGGGATATTAGGAACCATAGAATATGTGAACGACGAAACCGCCAATGTGTTATTTGAGGTCCGTCGTCCGGATGGGAGCGACTTGCTGATTCCTGCTCATGAAGAATTTATTGTTTCAGTAGATCATAAAGGACGCCATATAGTGGTGTCCCTACCCGAGGGATTGCTATCTCTAGACACTATAGACTGAGAAAACTAAATATGGAAAACAACAAGAAACAGATAGCCATATTAGGGTCTACCGGCTCGATTGGTACGCAAGCTTTGCAAGTTATAGAGGAGCACTCAGACTTGTATGAAGCCTATGTGTTGACTGCCAATAACCAGGTGGATTTGCTTATTGAACAAGCTCGTAGGTTCATGCCTAACGCTGTAGTAATTGCTAATGAGGCGCATTACGAACAATTGCAGACAGCATTGTCCGACCTACCCATAAAAGTGTATGCCGGTGCCGATGCCTTGTGCCAGGTAGTACAAGAAAGTGCTATTGATGTGGTGCTTACGGCCATGGTAGGTTTCTCGGGCTTACGTCCGACGGTCAGTGCCATTAAAGCCGGAAATCCTATTGCTTTGGCCAACAAAGAGACTCTTGTAGTAGCTGGAGAAATCATCAATGATTTGGCCATGAAATATAGAGTGCCAATATTGCCTGTTGATTCAGAACACTCCGCCATATTCCAATGTGTTGTAGGCGAGCCAAGTTCTATTGAGAAGATTATTTTGACCGCCTCCGGTGGCCCTTTTCGTAATTACACGGTGGAGCAATTAGCTCATGTTACTAAGGAGCAAGCGTTGAAACATCCGAATTGGGATATGGGAGCGAAGATAACCATCGACTCCGCTTCGCTTATGAATAAAGGTTTCGAGGTGATTGAAGCCAAATGGCTCTTTGGTGTCGAGGCCGATAAGATTCAGGTTGTGGTGCATCCACAATCTGTGGTGCACAGTGCTGTGCAGTTCGCCGATGGAGCGGTAAAAGCTCAACTTGGTGTGCCTGATATGAGGGTCCCCATACAATATGCATTTTCGTATCCTTACCGCTTGCAGAGCAGTTTTGATCGTTTAGATTTGTTTGCCACGGGTGCTCTTACCTTTGAGGAGCCAGATTTGAAACGCTTCCGTAATCTGGCTTTGGCCTACGAGGCGTTGCAACGTGGTGGAAATGCAGCATGTGTATTGAATGCAGCCAATGAGATTGTAAACCGTGCATTTTTGGAGGATCGCATTGGTTTCTTGCAAATGAGCGATGTAATAGAGAAGGTTATGCAAACAGCAACCTTCTTGCCTAGACCTACGTTGGACGATTATTTCCAAAGTGACATCGAAGCCCGCCGTATGGCATCTGAGCTGATATAGGTTGTAGGAAAAAGTAGAATCAGAATAAAACATAAATTAAATACACGCAATGGATATATTTTTTATTAAAGCCGGCCAATTGATATTGTCGTTATGCATCTTGGTGGCTTTACATGAAGGAGGTCATTTCTTCTTTGCACGTTTGTTTAAGATTCGGGTGGAGAAGTTTTATTTATTCTTTAATCCCTATTTTCATTTGTTCAGTACAAAGGACAAGTGGTTCACGCGCCTCTTCCCTAAATTCAAAGAAAAGGAAACCGAATACGGGTTAGGATGGCTTCCGCTAGGAGGCTACGTAAAGATTTCCGGAATGATTGATGAAAGTATGGATAAGGAGCAGATGCAACAACCCGTTAAACCATGGGAGTTTCGTGCCAAACCGGCATGGCAACGCTTGTTGGTTATGATTGGTGGTGTGCTGGTAAACTTCGTGTTGGCACTTGTGCTTTATGCCTCCATTTTGTTTACATGGGGAAAAGACTCATTGCCCATCGACCGCATGGATATGGGTTTTGCCTACAATCAAACAGCTAAGGAAATAGGTTTCCGTAATGGGGATGTGCCGGTGAGTGCAGACGGCATATTGTTTACCGATTGGAACTATGGAGAGGTGGTGCGCAGCATCAGTGAAGCTAGTAGTGTGACTGTGCTTCGTGAGGGCAAGTCGGTGCAACTTACAATGCCAGAGGGATTGGATATGTTGCAAATGTTGAAGGAATCACCGGCGTTTTTGGCACCTATTGTGCCTTCAGTGGTAGATTCTGTTCTATCTGGTGCTCCTGCTTCCGAGGCCGGCATGGTGTCTGGTAGCCGCATCCTTGCGGTGGACGGAACTACCGTTACTACATGGAATCAAATTGACAGTATTATAAGTCGTAAGAACGATTGTTTGGTGATGGGTTGTTCGGCTGAGGATAGTGTACGAATACGCACAGTATCAATGGTAGTTGTCGCCCCCAACAAAACAACCACAGATACTCTTTCGGTTTTCTTGACTGCCGATTGTAGAATGGGTGTATTGAAGAGTTCGCTGCTTGACTATTATGAATTGCAACATAAGGACTATGGATTCTTGGAGAGCATCCCGGCAGGTGTCAGATACGGAATAAATACCTTGTCAGACTATGTAAGCGACCTAAAATACCTCTTCAGCGCAGAAGGTGCCAAGAGTGTGGGTAGTTTCGGTACTATCGGCAACTTGTTCCCGGCCACATGGGATTGGCAAAGTTTTTGGTCCATCACCGCATTCTTAAGTATTATGCTTGCTTTTATGAATATACTCCCGATTCCAGCATTGGATGGCGGTCATGTATTCTTCTTGTTGGTGGAGATGATTATCCGTCGACAACCCAGCGATAAGTTCATGGAACGTGCGCAAACCGTTGGTATGTTCTTGTTGTTCGGCTTAATGTTGCTGGCATTTTACAACGATATTGTTCGTTTCTTCTTTTAGCAAGATAGCATTATAAATACATATATGTTTCGGCAGCCTTTCTTGATATAAGTCAAGAAAAGGTTGCCGAAATGTTTTTTATACCTTTGGATTATCACAATGTTGCTATACCTATGCTACCTTTGTACCAAATTTAGAAGGTAAGGATGTTTGGGCACGGCTATCGTGATGACGAATGATTGCCTTTGTGCTTTCAAAAATCCATGTTTAGGTAAAGATTGTTTTATGATGGATGTTCAAGTAATGGTTTCGGGTGGTATCTTGTTAGTATCTACATTACTCAGCATTTTTATTTTGATGCGTGTTACACGTGGCGATAACTATTAGAATCTGTATCGCAGAATCCTTTTTTTTATGCTCTGATTGTACTGAGATATAGCGTCTCGAACGTTCCATTTGTGGTGCTCATGTAGTGCAAAACACACGTACGTGTAGAGTGCTATTACACCATGGTGTAGTTGCATTAAGATGTAGGCCTCGTTGTGTCAAGATGAGCATCTGTTTTTGTGAACGAGCACAACTTCTTGTTAAATAGTGGCTTCTCTTTGCATTTTTAACACCAAAGAACATAAGGGAAACCTACTTTTTTGTACTTTTGTACCTTTGGAGCTTTAATAAAAACTAATTATTATGAAAAACCTATCTACTCTCAGTTTCAGAAGTATATGTTGTACTCTTGTTGCCATGCTAGGTAGCGTGCTAGGACTACATGCTCAAACCACGCTTGTGCTGAGTGATGTAATTGATCAGGCCAACTACTACTACCAAAATAGTTCTTCTGATGATAAAGCTAAATATGCCGTGGCTATTGTGCAGGCAAGGAGAGTAGCAGAATCGGGCACAGCCGAAGAGCAAACCGAAGCGGCAAGGACATTGTTGGCTGCTACACAAGAATATGTAATGCAGGCGCAGCCTACAGATGGTATAGCCTTTGACTTGACTTTCAAATTACAGAATGCAAATGTTCGTACCTCAACCCAGGGCTGGTCGGGGGCGGCTACTACAAATTATAGTGTGTCGGAGTTTTGGAATCAAACGTTCGATTTCAACCAAGTGTTGACTGGTATGCCTTCAGGTATTTATCGATTGAAGGTAACCGGTTTTTATCGAAATGGTGAGTATTCATACAACATACGAAATGAGGCAAACGCCGGCTGCTCGTTGTATGGAAACGGAGTGCACATCCCTTTGATGAGACTTTATGATGAAGCTGATGCAGCGGTGTTCAGTAATCGTGTGGGTGGATATGCAGATGGTATGTCCGATGCTAATATCGTGTTCGGACAAGGTTATTATGACGATAATGAAGTGCTCTTCAGCCAAGACGAAACTGGTTTAATGACGGTGGGTATCCGCAACATGAACAGTCGCTATTCCAATTGGGCTTGTTTTCGTGATTTTAAGTTGAGTTATTTAGGTAAACAAGAAGACCGTGGCGCGATTTTGGCAGCAGTGCGTATGACCTCTCCTAATTATCGTTCGAATGGTGCTATCGTGCCGGGAGAGAGTGTAGATCAAGGTACACCTTTGTATGCCACCAATTCTTTGGTACAAGGTGGAAAATCTAATTATTGGTATGTATATCAAGCTGATAAAAAGAAGATGGCTCTACAGAATGCGGCCACCGGCGGTTTTATTACCTACGACGGACAAAGAACAGATGGAAGCTATATTCGTCGTTATTTGACGACGACTGAAACCATGGTGGGCGACAGTTCGCTATGGTCGTTTACATGGGATTCAAATGGTATGGCCACCATTCGCAATGTCAAGTATCCGGCACATTTGTTCGATTTGCGAACAGATTCTTATGTATTAGGAACCTATGAACGAGCACAGACGGCCAACAACAATCAAGTGTTCGTCCTATACGATGCATTTGGGGGAATCATGACCAATTTTAATACTCAAACCTTCAATAAGTCCATCATACAGTGGACCTTGAACGACAGGAAGTTGATGTACAATCGTGCCGGAGATTCATATATGTTCACTATTCCGGACGACATTTTGCAAGAAGGTAGTTTTGCCGCAGAGGTAAAGTTTACACTTTCGGGCGGAATTACAGAGTTGCGTATTGACGGGGTTCCAGTGGTGTCGGGTTCGGTTTATACGTTTGACAATGTAGATTATGGTACGGAGTTCAATCTTTCGTTATATTCAGAGGGAGAATTGGTGGCCGAGAGTCAGCTTACATTTACCTCGCTACCCATTGTGGAAATCAATGGAAGTTTCGGAATTGAGTACACCGATGCTACTATACGTGTAGATGATCCGAACGGAGCATTTGGGGCTGACAGCCTTATACGATCTCGTATCAAATGGAGGGGAGCAACTACTCGTAGTCGTCAGAAGAAACAATATGCTGTTAAATTATACGACGTGAATGGTGAGTCGACCGATGTATCATTCTTTGGATTGCGTTCGGACAATAATTGGATATTGGATGGTATGGTGATAGACAAGGCACGTATGCGTAATCGTGTGGTTACTGATATGTGGAACGATTTTGCGGTAAAACCTTATTACTTTGCCAAAGAACCCAAAGCTCTGACCGGAACGCGTGGCCGCTTTGTAGAATTGATGCTGAATGGAGAATATGTGGGAGTCTATTGTATGACAGAGAAGATGGACCGCAAACAGATGAAGCTAAAAAAGTATGACGAGGAGAAGGCGGGAACAGCAGAGGCTATACGTGGTCAGTTGTACAAGGCATCGGATTGGAGTTACTCCGTGTTCATGGGGCATTATAGTGATAACAGCCATTATCCGATGACCTCTCCGGTAAGTTTCAACAACAAGTCGGAAACGTGGGATAGTTATGAGGTGAAATATCCCGACTTGGGCGACGGCCAACCAGTGGATTGGCGAGAACTGTATAATGCAGTAGACTTGGTGGCATCTGCAAGCGATCGTGATTTTGCAGCGATGGTGGGCACGTATTTCGATATTCCTACAATTATAGATTATTATATCTTAATGGATGTGATTTTGAGTGCCGACAATCATGGTAAGAATATGTATTGGGGAATTTACAATCGTAACAAGAGTGTCATGATGACACCCGGCTTGTGGGATTTGGATTCTACTTGCGGACGACGTTGGGATGCAAGTCCTGTTACGGCTACCCATGATTATACCTATTACATTACATACTATGAGCATGGCGATTTCAATTTGTTCCGTCGCCTAAAGGCGTGCAATG
>JAFOXE010000133.1 GCA_017425765.1 Paraprevotella sp.
AGTCTTGTCTTCATGTCTTAGGGTGTTTGTCGGCTGTTTAGAGTTTGTTCGGATACGATGTTTATTTACAATCTTTGTCCAAGTTTTTCAATCATTTTTCTCTTCCAGATAGAAAAGTCTCCGCCAATGATGTGTTTTCTTGCTTCTCCTACCAGGTAGAGGTAGAATGCAAGGTTGTGTATTGACGCTATTTGCATGGCCAATAATTCTTTTGCTTTAAACAAATGATGCAAATATGCTTTTGAATATGCTGTGTCTACGTATGAGTCGCCTTCAATGTCGATAGGTGAAAAGTCCATTTCCCATTTCTTGTTGCGCATGTTCATTACGCCATTTTTAGTGAATAGCATGGCGTTGCGTCCGTTTCTTGTAGGCATCACGCAGTCAAACATGTCGACACCTCTTTCTATCGCTTCAAGAAGGTTCTGAGGAGTACCTACGCCCATAAGATAACGAGGTTTGTCTTTAGGCAAGATTGCATTTACTACTTCTATCATCTCATACATGACATCTGTCGGTTCTCCTACGGCTAAACCGCCTATGGCATTTCCATCAGCATTTTTGCTTGCTACATTTTCTGCTGCTCGTTTTCTGAGTTCAGGGAATGTGCATCCTTGTACGATAGGGAACAATGATTGGTTGTAACCGTATTTTGGTTCAGTCTCATTGAATCTTTTGATGCATCTGTCAAGCCATCGTTCTGTCAGTCCCAATGATTTTTTAGCATATTCATAGTCGGAGTCGCCAGGAGGGCATTCGTCGAACGCCATCATGATGTCAGCTCCGATTGTGCGCTCAATGTCCATGACCTTTTCGGGTGTGAACATGTGCTTTGAGCCGTCAATGTGTGATTGGAATTTTGCACCTTCTTCAGTCAGCTTTCTGATGCCTGACAATGAAAACACCTGAAAGCCTCCGCTATCCGTCAACATTGGTCTGTCAAAACCGTTGAACTTATGCAATCCGCCTGCTTTCTCGATAACCTCTAAGCCTGGACGGAGATAAAGATGATATGTGTTGCCCAATATTATTTGTGCCTTGATGTCATCTTTGAGCTCGTGCTGGTGTACGCCTTTGACACTGCCAAGCGTACCTACTGGCATGAATATTGGAGTAGTGATTTGTCCATGATCGGTGGTGATTACTCCAGCTCTTGCTTCCGTTTTGGAATCGGTATATTGTAATTCAAATGTCATGTTTATTTTTCTTCTTTTTCCTTGATGGTGAAGTCAATAGGGTTCGCTACCTTTTCTTTAGTAAGTGCAATTGAAAGCACATCTATGACATTGTCCACATAGTGGAAGTTAACTCCGTTGACGTATTTTTCGCTTATTTCGCGGATGTCTTTTTCATTATCCTTGCAAAGGATTATGTCTTTGATTCCAGCACGTTTTGCAGCAAGTATTTTTTCTTTTATGCCACCCACAGGCAACACCTTTCCTCTGAGCGTGATTTCGCCAGTCATGGCAATGTTTGCTCTAACTTTCTTCTGGGTCAAGGCAGATGCAATAGATGTGGCAATGGTTATGCCTGCTGACGGTCCGTCTTTAGGCACGGCGCCTTCTGGCACATGGATGTGTATGTTCCAGTTGTCGAATATCTTATTGTCAATGTCAAGTTCGTCGGCGTGCGCCTTTATGTATTCAAGCGCAAGCACAGCCGATTCTTTCATGACATCACCAAGGTTGCCGGTAAGCGTTAGCTTGCCTGCCTTGCCTTTGCTGAGACTTGTTTCAACAAAAAGTATTTCGCCTCCTACGGCAGTCCATGCAAGTCCTGTTACCACGCCAGCGTATTCGTTGCCCTGATATTTGTCGCGCGAATATTCTTTTACGCCGAGGTATTGCTCGATATCATCCGGTTTTACCTCGTTGGTCGGCATATATGAGTTCTTGACGTAGAAAAGGGCAATCTTTCGCAGGAGTTTGGTGACCTTCTTGTCCAGTTCTCTCACTCCAGATTCTCTCGTGTAGTTTTCAATTATATGCTCAATTGCGTTCTTCGAGATTTTGAGCGATTTTTTATCTAAGCCGATGTTTTCCAATGCCTTTGGTATGAGGTGCTTGCGGGCTATCTCGATTTTCTCTTCTGTGAGGTATCCGCTCACTTCGATGAGTTCCATGCGGTCGAGTAGGGGCGCAGGTATGTTTGAGATGTTATTGGCAGTGGCAATGAACATCACCTTTGACAAGTCATAGTCGATGTCCAAGTAGTTATCGTGGAAAGCATTGTTCTGCTCAGGGTCGAGCACTTCCAGCAACGCCGACGATGGGTCTCCGTGTGCCGTCATCTGCGCCACCTTGTCTATCTCGTCAAGAATGAATACAGGATTTGAACTTTTAGCCTTCAATATGCTTTTGATGATACGTCCAGGCATCGCTCCTATGTATGTCTTTCTGTGGCCTCTGATTTCAGACTCGTCGTGCACGCCTCCTAATGACATTCTGACATATTTGCGCTTCATCGCCTTTGCAATGCTTTTGCCGAGCGATGTCTTGCCTACTCCTGGAGGACCGTACAGGCATATTATCGGTGTCTTGAAGTCGCCTCTCATTTTGAGAAC
>JAFOXE010000134.1 GCA_017425765.1 Paraprevotella sp.
TATGTTTCCATATCCTTTTAGTTGGCTAACCCATTCAGCTCCGGTTGGCATTTACAAATAGTTATATAAAAGGTTACTTTCTATGAATTTTTTCTTTACGTATGTTGGGTTACCATTGGCATCCGATGGACCTTCGGTGCTGCCGGCTTCATCAAAGTAGATAGTATCCTTGCTTGTAATATAGCTTGCCAACTTGCTTAACTCGGGTGCTTGCTTGATGTATTCATAAATGTTATACTCAAACGGAATTGCTTCGCCGATAACGTGAAGGGTACCGTTTTTTGCAGCAATATTATAATTGTTGGGAATTAGAGGTATGTTCTTCACAGTTTTGTGTTCCATGTCAAATACAATGGTCTTGCTGTTCAACATCGTCATACTATCCACAGCAACTTTGTTGGCAATTTTACGCCAACGAGCAATGTGGTTACCGATGAATTGTTGTTGAACGGTGAAACCGTCAGTTTCACATAATTCCAACCATTTCTTAGCGTCGAAAGAGCCATTCTCCGGTGCCCATACAGTAAGAATTTCATTGCTATTAAGAATATCCTTGAAGGTGTAGTTCTTGATAGGATGGTTCTTGTCCTCGTAGTATTTTGCCTTACTAAGAATAGCAGCAAAGTCGGACAAATTACCGTTGGACTGAATCTGTTCCCAAAGGGTTGCTGTAGCAGTTGATTGGAAACCTTCTGCTTGATCGTAGTGATCGTCCCAGGTATCGGTACAAGCCGGTAGGCCGGCGATAATCACCGCGCCTACAAGACTTGCTTTAAGTATACTGTTTATTTTATTCTTTATCATGACTTTCTTGTTTTAAGATTACCACTTGTCTTCGCTCTTTGTAGGATTGTCGTATACTTCCTTACTACAGAATTCAATGTAGTCGAAGAAGAACTCTTTCTTGGTGTCTTCTAATACGCTCTTGAACTTGATGTAGTATGTCTTATTGGCATCCATGAAATTGCGAACAAGAATACGACGAATAACATCGGCGCTGGTGCGTACGGTGGTGTTGCTACCAGGAGTACCGGTGTAGTATTCAGGACCCTTCATGAAGCCGTTGTTACGCATACGCTTCTCGACTTCAGAATTGTAACTTTCGTCCTCGATGTCGGCTTCCCATCCTACGATACTGGTAAAGGTTCCGGCACTTGTCTTGCGTTGAGTTCCACCCATACGCAAGTCCAATGGAATACCTACAGCAGGAAGGTTGTTCTTGTCTTCTCCCCAGTATACTTGGCACATACCGCGAACGTTTGAGTTGGTCTGTACACCAAAACGAAGTTCGTATGTACCACTTACGGGTACGGGAGGAAGGCGAAGGATAACTTCATATTTACCAATGATATTGAATTCATCACCTTGATAGTCTAACCAGTTGCAAGCAAGACCGGGTAGATAATAGCATTGAGTTTCCTTGCTGATCTCCATCGCATCAAAATATTGATAGTTTGATGGGAAGGCACGGCAGTTGGAAGCACCCTTAGTGTAATTCTCTGTCAAACGACGGAGCTTGTTGTTCATTAACTCGGGAAGCAATGCTGCTACATCATAACGGATGCGTTGTTTTTGAAGTTCGGTGCGAGTGTGGTCTGAGTATACCAAAAGTTCTCCAATAGGATAGATGATACCGTTAGTTGCACCCTCGTCATCATCACTTTCGGTAGTATTTTGTTCGCTACCTGTTTGAATTAAGATACCTTCGTTGTCACCTATAGGAGGTGCCACTTCTTGGTAGTCCAAGTTGCTAAGTTCTGGGAAACGGTTCAAATAGATACCGTTAGATTGTGCACTTTCATAGATCTTCAACAACTTTCCGGGTTGACCTAATGTTTGATAGTACTCGGCAACGGGGATTGTTGGAGATGTAGATGACTTGTAATTGTAACCCTTTTCATTGTAGTGGATTACCAATTGGTCGTAGCTGATACGTGCAGGAAGAATGTGATAACCTACAAATTGATTGATGATATTCTTAGGATCCTTGTAATCGTCACCTTGATCGGCATCTTTGTAATAACCTTGGCTGATTAGGTAGCTCTTAATATCTTCAATTGTAATATCCTCAACAGATTTACCGATTAAGCGTTCGTATACATCGTCGGTTTCTGCAAAGATGGTAAAACCATACTTACGAGTATCAGGTACAGTACCTGTTTGACCAAATGAGGAGTGAACAGGAAGGTCTACAATTTCCTCGTTGTCGTACTTGGATTCGTAGACTTCATCACGAACCATGCTTAAGGCCTCAGTGTAACCGGTAGCTTTAACCATCTTAGAAAGAACTTTGTAGTTCTCGCCTAAAGCAAGTAACTCGCTTATGTTCTGATTAGAGGGAGCAATAACCTTTTCTACCTCGTGAATACGACCATTGATGGCCTTGATGTCACGATTTTGCAATGAAATACAGCAACCATTGATGAACACGCTGTCTTGGTTATATGTACCATATCTAACCTTCAACAAGCGATCGTTCATGTTGGCAATGTTGATTTCTTCATTATTGTTAGGGAAATCACTGATTTCGTAATAAAGAACGTCACCACCATCAATGATACTATTGTATACAATTACTTGACGGATTGAGTCGAGTACTCGTTCAGTGGTAAAACCATTCCAAGTGGGTTCGGTAATAATGTTTTGCTTGTAGAGCGTATCCAAATATAGGTCGATAGCCTTATTATTGGGTACGAAGCAAGTGTAGTTACCACGTGCAGAAAGCAATTGTTGCAATGAGGACTTGGAGCGTTCGCTAATCTTTACTTGTTGAAGCAAAGTATAGTACTCACTGTATTCTGGTTGCTTGGCAATGTAACTAGAGATGGTTTCGTCGGTGAATGTATATCGATTCGACGTATCAATGTCCTCTTGACAACTTACCACCAAGGTGAGGAGAGCCAAGCCGAAGAACATAGAAGACCATCTTCTTGATTTTAATATTGAGAATTGTTTCATTGTCGTAATATTTTATAGTTTCTCATGATACGTTAGTTCGCATATTTCTCACGAGTCCAGTTTGGATTCTGGCTTAATACACCATTGCTGGCCTTCAACTCCATGTAATAGATAGGATTATAAAGTCCCCAACGGTTCTTGATACGGTTTTTCAAAGCAGAACCTAAACGAGAGTAAGTGTTAATCAAGAATTGGTCAACAATAGCATCTACACCATCAGAACCATTCATGTATCCTTTTTCTCTTGGGTCATTGTCCTTTCCACCACCGATGCGTTCTGCGTAACGTACCAAGTCGAACCAGCGCTTACCTTCACCGAGCAATTCTATTTGACGTTGATTCATTACGAACTTAATCAGGTCGTCGTTAGCTGGAGCATTACCTTTCTTGCTGTCGGTTGTGTTGTATGAACGCTTATGAACAGCATTTACCAATTTCTTGGTTTCGGTTGCTTCATCCAAACAAGCATGTGCTTCGGCCTTCATCAACATAACGTCTGTTAAACGATAGAAAATCCAGTTACAGTACTCTTGTGTGCTTGGGGCCAAAAGATAAGGAGTCTTTGTGTTGTCTTCCTTCATCATGATGTTTGCCTTTACATACTTATACATATAAGGAAGTGCAGAGGCTTCAGTTGCAGAAATCGGAGTCGCTTTTACTTCACGCATACATGAGTACCATGTACGAGAGTCTGCCTTGAATTCTGCATCTGCGTCATTGTAAATCTTCTTGATAGCACTTTGACTAACAGCAAGGAATGTTTCTTCACCATTACCCCACAAAGAGTTTACAAGGCCATTCTTCTTGTAGTCTGTTTCCAGGTACTGAAGTTCGAAAATGCTTTCGCGACTATTACCTTTTTCATCAAAAATGATTTCGTATGAACTTACGATGGGGTTTTCCTCATCGGTAAAATCATTCTTGATAAGACCATATTCATCTACTTCTTCGCCCATACCTAAAGAACCTGAATTTGCATCGTTCAAAGCGTTCTGGTTGGCCAATGCGTCCATTGCTAGTTCGCAATATTCTATACACTTTCTGTTGTCATCGTCAAAGTCAGCAATGCCTCTACCTTCCTTAAGCGCTGCTCTCCAAAGGTACATGTCTGCCAATAGAGAATAGATAGCTGAGTTTGTAATCAAACCTTTGGTGTCCTTGATTGAGCTGAAACGGTTACGGGCTTGACCTTTCACTGCTTCTACATCTTTAATCAAGTTGCTAAGGATTTCCAATTGGTTTGTAGTTGGGTATGAACTAACCTCAGCATCCGAGTTTACAAGAGTGTTCACGTAAGGAACATCCTTAAATGCACGAATCAAGTAAAAATAATTAAGTGCACGAAGAGTCGTAAGCTCGGCCTTAATTTGTTTCCACTCGGTATTGGTGAATTGTTTATCTTTTGATAATACTTCTTCACCGTGATTCAATACCTTGTTACAATAGTTAATAGTGGTGTATACACCGCCCCAGTCAAATTGTGACATAGAGGAGTCGGGTAGACCTTCCATTATTTCTTTATAGGTAATATATGCACCACCTTGTGACTTTTTACTAGGATTAAGTGAGTAGCTATCACCGCGTAGGTCACCCCACAAAACGAATTTCTCTAAGGTGTTCTGCATACTTTGGTATGCGGCATAACGTACACCCAACAAGTCATTCTTGTCCTCCCAGAAATTCTCCTCTACAACACGATCTTGCGGATAGAGGGTCAACCAATCTTCACAGGATGTGAATGAGAGGGCAAATAGTACCAATAAGAGGTACGATTGATATTTATTCTTAGTCTTTTTCATATCTTCATGTTATTAGAAACCGACATTGATACTTGCAGTAAATGATTTACTACGTGGTGTACGAGCGTTATCAACAGCTACACCATAGCCTTGTGGTGAAACGTCAGGGTCAACACCGGTATATTTGGTCCAACACCATAGATTGTTTACAGATGCATAGAGCTTAAGGCTTCTCAAACCATACTTCTTAATTTTCTTAGGATCGAAGTCGTAGCTCAACTGAACATATTGTAAGCGCAAGTAGTCACCATCTTCTACGTAACGGTCGCTTGGCAATGAGTTGTAAGAGTTGTATCCGTTAGAGTTCAATGCACGTGGGATTTCTCTCTCATCACCATTCTTACGCCAACGGTGTGTAGTCGCGTAACTTTGGTTGTTGTTATTCAACATAGATTCAACGTTCATACGGGCAAGGTTTACAATTTGATTGCCGACGCGGAAGTTGAAACCTGTATTCAAACTGAAGCGGTCGTAGTAGAACTGTAAACCGAATCCACCACTGCAGGTCGGGTTAGAGTTACCCAAGTAAACCATGTCGTAGCGGTCGATTTGGCCGTCGTGGTTGATATCTTCGTAGATTGCATCACCACCTTGGAATTGGTATTTAGTACCTTCGTTGTAGCAATAATACATAGGTAGGGGGTTGCCCTTACCGTCGGTTAACATGTTACCATTTGCATCGTATGCAATAGGACAGGTCGAAATTTCACCACGGCGTGCTGCTGCTGCGGCGGTGTTAATTTTGTTTCCATATTGGTCGTAACCTGTCTTGCCTACTTCAGCATAGCCATAGGCGTTTTTGGATGTATTGGTATATCCGTTGTGGTCGTAGTCGTACTTGTATACGCCTTTGTAACGCAAACCATAAATAGAACCTAATGCATTACCGATTTGAACGCGGTTGTTGTATGACAAGTTAGAAGGTTGATAGCTTTCAGAACCGTTTAGTGCTTCAAGAATCAACGGGTTCATTTCGTTGATAGTATTGAAGTTTTGTGCTAGGTTAAAACGTCCCTTCATAGAGAATTTACCAATCTTAGCAAATTTACCAGTAGAGAAGTTCAACTCCCAACCCTTGTTCTCAATTTCTCCGGCATTAACCTTCTCCAAAGAACTGAATCCGTTTGCAGAAGCAATACGAAGGTTGTGCATCAACAAGTCTGTTGTCTTGCGGTTGTAAATTTCAACTTCCACATTGAATAAATCATCGAAAAGACCTAAATTGAAACCTAAGTTCCATGCAGATGTTTTTTCCCACTTAATCTTGGTTAAACTCAAGTTTTCAGGACGAATTGTGGTGTGGCCGATATATGTTCCGTTTGCCGAATATTTATTATATTGGTTGTAACCACCGCCACCGGTATTACCGGTAATACCCCATGTGGGACGGATAGATAACATACTGATAACCTTCTTACTCCACTTCATCCATGGTTCGTCGATGATGTTCCAACGTCCACCGAATGCTGGGAACCAGCCAAATTTGTTGCCGGCACCAAATGATGTGCTACCGTCGCCTCTTACTGAAACGTCCAAAGAGTACTTACTCTTATATGAATAGTGGGCTTGGCCGAAGAATGAGCAGCTTCTCCATTCGTTGTTTGAAGCATAGCAGCTAGTTAGCATTGCAATAACGGTCGGATCGGTAATACCGTCTGGAACGTTCCATAGTCCTAATCCTTGGTTGCTACTTGTACCGGTCTTCATTTCGAAGCGCACCATCGCAGAGATTGAATGATCGTCGTTTGGTAACACAGGGTAGAAACGAAGGTCGTGACGAGTATTGAATTCCATACTCTTATACTCCTTGTTTGATACCACGTTACGTTCGTTATTACCTACACCACCTAATGGAGAATCACCACCATATTGCCACGGCATGGTTTTGAGCTCTGAAGGGCAATACATATCGTTAGAGGTGTTGTAAATATTCAACCAAACGTCACCTACATAGTCTAAACGAGTATGATCGTCGTCTTTACCTAA
>JAFOXE010000135.1 GCA_017425765.1 Paraprevotella sp.
AATATTAAACCAAAATCCAAATCATAGGAAACAGTTACAGAGTTAAGGCACCTAAAATTGAAGGGGCACATTTACGTTGCAACAGTCGCAGCGGAAATGTAGTTTACAGCATTGTATGTCGCCAAAAGTTACTCATCTACCCAAACCCCTCTATTCATGCCTGCAAAAGTAGGTAAAATTTCAACACAATATATCGCAAATATCATTTTTTAAGAACCACCTAATACCATATTAAACAATCCACATTCCTTTTGAAGAAAGAAAACTTTATATAATTTTGTAACGATGGAGTAATTCCATCAAAACATTTGACTTATTTGCTCAATAGCCTTCAGAATCACCACCTCAAAACGTTTAAAAAGAATCAATACATATTTGCAGACTCAACCAATTGTATTGTGGCTTGTAGTGAACCTTGAATGCGTTGACGAGAGTCTGCGCTTTCAAAGCAGATATTGAGGGAAGTGATGCGTATCGGCCAACAAGTAAACACCCCCTGTTCACAACCTAAATCTGTACAAAGTAATTACATCCTGAAGTAGTTAATCACTATGTTTCAGAATTCTATTCGTAAAGCTTGTTCAATCGATAAACAATGGAAGTTTGACTCCTACCCATCCTCGTTGATATATATCTAATACTTCTTCCCTCCTTGTGTAATTGCAACAATAATCTGTCAGCATCTCTTGTCCATCGTTTATTTGCATTGCGATGCTTGACATAACTTTCCTCTGATACCCTTTCCGGATGCAAGAACTCATCAACAAAAAGCGAAGGAAAACGCTTATCATAAAGTACCAACGTTTTTATCTTGGCTCTCGTTATTGCAACATAAAACAACCTACGCTCCTCGCCATATGGATATTGGTCACTTTTTGTAAGTACGTAGTTTAACACAGGATCATCACTAACAAGCGATGGAAAGCCATAAGTATCCTTATTACATTGCAACAGAATTACATAATCAGCCTCAAGGCCCTTGGACTTATGTACGGTTAAGAACTCAATTTTTCTTCCTTCTATTATATAGAAAAATCTACCTCCTTCTTTTATGGATTTATACATAAAGGAAAGATAATAATCATCAAAAGAATAACGACCTAATAAGAAGATTGATTTATCCATCGGTATAGAAGCTATGAGTTGCTCTATCATGTTACAATAACCATTCCTTTCATAAGCATAGAACTCTATTTCCGTCTTTATCTTTTGATTAAACGGATGAATATCCTTTTTAATCTGTGCTTGATTACGTTGAATAAAACAAGATGATAAAGAAACTAAAGGCTCACCAAACCGGTATGTAGTTTCTATCTTGTTAATCTCAGTTGCACCAAAATATTCCTCAAATTGATTAAAAAGTGACATGTCGCTACCCGAGAAACGATATATAGACTGCCAATCATCGCCCACACAATACAACTTCGCAGGAGGATTCCCTTCTCGTAATACCTTCAAAAAATTATAACGGTCAACAGAAATATCTTGGAACTCATCTACTATTATATAATCATATTCAACGGGGTGCATAGTACGACATATTTCAGTAGCTTGAAGGATTGCATCTGTAAAATCAATTTGATTCCTTTCTTCTAATGCCGATATATAATTTTCATACACCGGTTGAAATATATTTTTGATAATAAACACGCTGCGTGCATCATCTGCACCCTTTGCAAGATTTAATATATCCTTGACAGATTTACAACTTGATTTTACCAATGTTACAAAAGTAACCACAAGACGTATAAACGCCTTTTCTTGCTTACTCCCCTTTGGTAAAACTAGATCATATAAGTCTTCGTCTGTTTTTTCCTCAATGGGAACGCCGGCATCAGATAATAGTTTTCTAAGCTTATCCCTTACATCCGAATAATGAAAATCTGCACTTGATGTAACCAATAGTTGAGTTCCAAATTTTTCATGGGCTGCCTTTTTCCATGTTATTCCGTCGTTATATTTCTGATTGGCTTCCTCGTATGTAATATTTCTATCCTTCGCAAACCATATAGGTACTAAACTATGTTCATCCACACCAAAGTGTTCCAGATAAATACGTTTACGCTTACCACCTTTCTCAAAATAAATTGAGAAATCAGGACGATATTGTGAGTGCATCTCATCAGCTAACAGATGTTCATAGGGCTCCTCATACCTAAACTTAACCCCAAGCGATGATAAAACGAAACATATCTTTTGTTCTTGTTCACTTCTTACATAGATAACCCTACCATCCATATCGGGAAACATCGCCTTAAGCTGTACATTCTTTAACTCTGAAAGTTGCTCTCTTCTTTCATTCTTACCTCGTTCCCAATCAGCTTCGTTTACTTGATAATCCACGAAATACTCAACGATACTTCTCTTGAAAGAAGATTTCTCTAACAACTTGTGATAGATATCAATAAATAAAGCATCGGTATTATCACAAATAGATGGTTTAATTCCTGTCGTAGTTCCAATAATATCTAAGGCTAGTTTATGAAAAGTATAACCTTTTAAGTGGGCAGTGTTCATTCTATCAGTAAGTTCTGCTGCCGCCTTATTCGTATAACTAATAAGCAATATTCTCTTAGGGTCTATGACCTTTACCTCTGTTAAATACTTAACCTTTCCTACAATGGATGATGTTTTGCCACTTCCCGCACTGCTAACAACAAGGCAATTGTCTTCCTCGGACACGATTGAACGTCTTTGCTGATTATCTAGTGGATAGTTCAAACAATGATCGAAGAAATCCTTATGTTTATCTAGCAGTATATGGGTTATTGTATCATTATGCTGCTGAACTAAATTATGGATATTCCTAAAATCGCATAATAGTTTTAAGACAATATCTTGTGGCTGAATATGAAAAATTTTAAGCTTCTTAACCAACTCAGATGCCGTTTGATTTAATGAAGCATAATGATTCGCAAAATCCTTTTTCTGCGTTGCCGTTATTATTTTGCCATCAAAACACCTTCTTAAGTCTGTCGTGATATCCACAAAAACAGCTTCATTTGATTTAGATATTCCATCCTTAATTTGTCCTTTATTATATATTCCACTATAAGGAACAATGACACTTATTTGCTTCGAAATTTCCTGATTCCTTCGAATGAGTCCTAATCTTATTACTATTAAAACCATTGTTATAATGGTAAAAATACATATTATTATGGCAAGTAAGTATGTCATTTTTAGAATCTAATGTAAAGTTTTTTCTTCTAACCCCTATAATATTTATAACAATAGCAATGTAAAAATACAAAAAAGTCGTAACAACGAGTCCATAATGAACAAATTATTACGCCACAAATATCTAATTAGTGCATTACTTCTTTATTGAGATAAACGAACGAATCCAAACACAACGATTCAACCATTAGTCCTTATCTATGCAACATAAATCCACCACCGTTCCCATAGCCACCTCTGTTCCGTCGCACAACACCAACACCCTTCGGACATCATCTATAGAACACAAACGTCCACGAAGTTCGACAGTTTTACCGCCGGACTTGTGTACATCGGGCACAAAACATGTAAAAAACACCTCCGGATGTTCGGCTATTTTCCCCTGCAATTCCATTAAGATATGGTTAAGTCGTGATAGCTCTTCCTCGTCACGTTCAATGAACGAATCGGTGAAACGTGCTGTTTCACGAACGGCCTCATCATGCCCCGTTAACGCTGCAAATGGTGCAAACTGTGCAGCCCTACTCCACATCGACATCCGTGGATGACGAGATGCAAAGGGATAGTCCAGATTTATGATATCGTCAAACGGGTCGTTCATGCTTTGTGTCCTCCTATCTGTTCGTTTCGTTCCTTGGCGGTGGCTCCGTCAAGATAGCTCGTACCGTTGAGTATGGCGTTCTTGCCAAATCGTTTCTTTATCGCCACTAAGGTTTCTTGCATTGAATGTTCGCGCTGCAACTCCTGCTCCTCCTCTTTTTGCTGACGCTCCAAGGCTTCGTTATCGGCAAACAAGTCCAATTGCCGTGGTTGAGGCGATTTCTTGCCCTCATCCTCGGCACGCAGCACATGGTTGGTGGTCAACGTGAGGCGGCGCACCAAAAGATTGGGATTTATAATGCGGTCGAACAAGTCCATTACGGCCTTGGATATGCGACGTGACGAAGAAGTGCGCGACGGAAGATTGGCCGTGCCATGAGCATGTTTGGGTACTTTTCTTCCATAGAAATCGGTAGTAATCTCCCCATGGTAAACACCTTTTCGTTCTTCCGAATTTAGATTCTCCACATCATACCCTACCGTCAGCACCAATTGGTCAGTGGTCATCCCATGCTCCACGAGTTGAAGAGCAGCCGCATCGGCCATCTCCTTCGCCACCACACGTGCCTTCGCCACGGTGTAGGCACACGAAAGCACCTGTCCGGACGAGAACGAATTAGTTTCGGGACGATAAGCCTTTATCACATCCAACGTGCAAGGCTCCCACCCCCAGGCATGGTCGATTAACAACTCAGCGTGCACGCCAAACTGTTTGTACAGAAAATCCTCATGTTGCAGGGAAAATCGTGCCAGAGCCCCCATCGTATAGATGCCATACTCCTCCAACTTTCGTGCATAGCCCTTTCCCAACCGCCAAAAGTCGGTAATCGGACGATGATTCCACAACGTGCGTCGATAGCTCATCTCGTCCAACTCGGCAATACGTACTCCATCCTTATCCGCAGGCAAGCGCTTGGCCACGATATCCATTGCCACTTTACAAAGATACAAGTTCGTGCCAATGCCGGCCGTGGCCGTGATGCCTGTTTCGTTCAACACCTCCAGAATCATTCGTTTGGCCAACTCACGAGCCGACATCTTGTAAAGAAACAGATAGTTGGTAACGTCGATAAACACCTCGTCTATCGAATACACATGAATGTCGTCGGAGGACACATAACGAAGATAAACCGAATATATACGCGTGCTGAACTCGATGTAGTGCCCCATGCGCGGAGGGGCCACCACATAATCCAACGCCCAATCCGGATGTGCGTTCAGTTCCTCTACCTGGTACGATTTACCCGTAAGTGCACGCCCCTTATTTTGACGACGACGCGCACGATTCACCTCGTTCACACGTTGCACCACCTCAAACAAACGCGCACGGCCCGAGATGTTGTACTCCTTTAACGACGGCGACACTGCCAAACAAATCGTCTTCTCCGTACGCGACGAATCCGCCACCACCAGATGCGTGGTCAGCGGGTTCAATCCTCTCTCTATGCATTCCACCGAGGCATAAAAAGATTTCAAATCGAGCGATATATACGTACGTCTCTTCTCCATATTCGATACCTTCGCAGCGCAGCAATCACCGTCATAGCCACGCTACACCATTCCATTTAGGAACTCCGAAGCAAATGTACAAATAAAACCGTGACAACCATCCGCACACTCGACAAATATATCTCCGTCATGGAACCATGTACAAAATTCCTACCTGATTCTTTCCTACGCCCATACCTTTGCCATTATCAGATGCACACCTCCACGCAATTACATGCACGACCTAAGCATATAAAAAAAGACGTACGTGTGGAGAGTATCCACACGTACGTCTCGTTGCATTTTCACGTACACCTCGTTTCTTCAAGACCATCGTCACTTTTTAAGCACATGTACGTGTACTTTCACACCCCCCTAACACGCTCTCCATTATCAATTATAATAAGTGTAACATACTTGGAAGATAGTAAAATTTTTTGTCAAATAGTAACAAATATGCCCCAAGAATATTCATCCAA
>JAFOXE010000136.1 GCA_017425765.1 Paraprevotella sp.
ATTGCTTAATCCACAAAAAAAGTAGAAGAAAATGGCACATAAAAAAGGTGTTGGTAGTTCTAAGAACGGCCGTGAGTCAGCAGCTCAGAGATTAGGCGTAAAAATCTTCGGTGGTCAAAATTGCATCGCCGGTAACGTCATCGTACGTCAACGTGGTACCGTACACTACCCTGGCAAAAATGTTGGTATGGGTAGCGATCACACTTTGTATGCTTTGGCAGATGGTGTAGTAACCTTCAAGAAA
The DNA here is from genome assembly GCA_017425765.1 of Paraprevotella sp. GTDB lineage: Bacteria > Bacteroidota > Bacteroidia > Bacteroidales > Bacteroidaceae > Paraprevotella. The sequence goes on from JAFOXE010000136.1 coordinate 245, forward strand.
GGTCGCCTAAACAGAAGTACAGTATCTGTAGAACCTAAGGCAGAAGCATAATCGCCTTTCGTTTTCAAACTGAACATAAAAAAAGCGTGAAGCAATCATTTGCATCACGCTTTTTTTGTATCTAACCCCCAACCACGACACCTATATAACGAAGTGTATTCCTATACCTTATTTATAATATAGATTTCTTGAATCCCTTCTACAACATCATCTCACACCCAAGCGCTTTATAGCTCTCCTTCGCAAGAACATAAAAACGTAGCGTACAAACACACTTGCAAGTACAAAGAAAGCCAAGAGCAGTTACTCTTGGCTTTATCATATCGTAGCGATTAACACACTAACAGAACATTGCTATAAATTGTATAAAGAGGATTAAGAATACCATAGCAATAGGATAAACCGTAGCATAAGCCACACCCGGAATATTACTATCCACCATAGAATCTGCAGCAGCCAAACCCGGTGTACTGGTCATACCACCGGTAATGGTACCAAGCAAATCGAGCACCGAAACCTTGAACACATACAAGCCCACAAAAACTGCTACAAACATAGGCACAAGCGTTACAAAAACGCCTACAGCAAACAACAACAAACCGCTATCCTGAAAGGTTGCAACAAGGTTCTTGCCCGCAGAAGTTCCCACTTCTGCTAAGAAAAGCAACAAACCCAACTGTCGTAGCAATTGATTGGCCGGTGCCGACATAGTCCATAAGATAGGGCCCGTCTTTCCCACAGCACTAAGGAGCAATGCCGTAATGAGGATTCCACCCGTTAAACCCGGAGAGAAACTAAAGTCGGTGCCGGGGAATGATATATTGATGCGCCCCACAAGTACACCCAACACAATACCCATCGCTATAGGAAAGAAATCAGTATCAGAAAGTTGCTTAGCATTATTTCCAAGCAGACTTTCTACGCCCTTCACACCTTCCTTCTCACCTACCACCATCAGTTTATCGCCGAACTTTAAAACCAACTCTGGCGATGGTGCCAAATCAATACCACTGCGACGAATACGTGTAATGGTACATCCATAATTTTGTTGAAGGTTTAAATGTCCTAACTGACGATTCACCATATCTTTCTTCGTAAGCAGTATTTGTTCAATGGACTGAGTATGCAACAATGGCAATTCGCCTTCTTCACGTACTCCAACCCACTCAGCCAACTTGGCCAATGACTCCTCGCTACCTACTGCCTGAATATAATCGTTGAAGTGAATAACGGTATGTGAAGTCGGAGTCAGAATCTCGTCACCTTTACGAACACGAGATACAACCGCTCCGGTAAGTTTCCTTATATCTAAATCAGCCAAAGTGCGGCCATCCAACATGCTATTTGTAACACGGAAAGTACATGTTTTTAGTTCTGGGAATTGATCCTTGCGCTCCTTATCCAAACGACGAGCCTCAGCAACCAAATCTACCCCCAACACCCTCGGTAAAAGTTTTACAAACAAAATTACACCAATAACCCCAAAAGGGTAGCCAATACCATAGGCAATTGATGCAGCTGGCGATTGCGTACTATCAATAGCCACAGCTAAACCCGGCGTACTGGTTAGCGCACCTGCAATAAGACCTACAATACTCGGAGTGTCTATACCCAATAGATATTTTAAGGCCAACGCAGCTATCGAAGCCGAGGAAATAATCAACAAAGTAATCAAAATCAAGGTTTTTCCTTTTGTTCGGAAGGAGTCAAAGAAACCGGGACCTGCTTGAATACCGATGGTAAAAATGAAAAGCACCAAACCAAAATTTCCCAAAGCCTTTGGTATCTCTACACCAAGATGTCCAAACAACAACGCAATAAAAATCACCGCCGAAACATCGAGCGAGAGCTTTTTAATCTGCAATCGGCCCAACATAAAACCGAGTGCAACAATTAGGAACAAAGCAAAGTAGGATGATTTCAACAACTCTGTAAACATAGATGTATTAGGTTAACTTTAAAAGGTATTATAATTTCTGCAACAAAAGTAAACAAAATCCAACAATAGCTTCCATATTTAAAACTATTTTTTACACCTTAATTAATAATTTATAGGAACATACATGTATATTTTCAACACAGAGAACAGACAAGCACATCACAGCCCTGTTTCTTGCACATCAGGTTCCTTAAAAAAACACACCGCGGTGTCGTTGCATCGAGGCGTACACCTTAATGCAACGACACCATGGTGTAGATATACCTCACATGCTCGTGTCTTTTGAACACATATCGCGAGCATCTGAAACGATTTATTTCACATATTTTCAGATTTCCGTTGATAATTCCATCTTTTTGCCTAACTTTGCAAGTTAAGAACATTAAAACATAACATATACTCGTATGCTGACCATTAAGCTCATCAACGAACAAACCGAAAAAGTAATTAAAGGTTTGAAAAAGAAGAATTTCAAGGGCGCAGAAGAAGCCGTTGAAAATGTGCTTGCCATCGACAAAAAGCGTCGTGAAGCGCAAACGAAGTTAGACCAAGCCTTGTCCGAAAGCAAAAAGCTTGCAGCCCAAATTGGCGCTTTGATGAAACAAGGACAAAAAGAAGAGGCTGAGAAGATTAAAGAAGAGGTAGCTCGTCTTAAAGAAATAAGCAAAAGCTTAGAGGAAGAAAAGGAATTGGCTGAGAAAGAAGTGAATGCCCTACTCTGCACTATCCCCAATCTGCCTTATGACATCGTACCCGAAGGAAATTGTGCTGAGAACAATCTCGTAGTAAAAACCGGTGGTGTGCAAACCGAATTGTCAGAAGACGCTGTTCCCCACTGGGAATTGGCAAAGAAGTACAACCTTATAGACTTCGATCTAGGTGTAAAAATAACAGGTGCCGGCTTTCCCGTGTATCGTGGAAAAGGTGCGCAATTGCAACGTGCCCTAATCAACTTCTTCTTGGACGAAGCTCGCAAATCAGGTTACGAGGAAGTAATGCCTCCAACTGTGGTAAACGAGGCCTCCGGTATTGGCACCGGTCAGTTACCCGACAAGGAAGGTCAGATGTACCACTGTAACCTAGATAATCTCTACCTCATCCCCACTGCCGAGGTTCCTGTAACAAATATTTACCGCGACGTGATTCTTGACGAGAAAGATCTACCAATCAAGAATTGTGCATACACACAATGTTTCCGACGCGAAGCCGGCTCTTACGGTAAAGATGTTCGCGGATTGAATCGCCTACACGAATTCTCAAAAATTGAAATCGTACGTATCGACACTCCCGAACACTCAGACCAATCTCACCAAGAGATGCTGGAACACGTAGAAGGCCTACTTCAGAAATTAGAACTCCCCTACCGCATTCTTCGTTTATGTGGTGGTGATATGAGTTTTACCGCAGCATTGTGCTACGACTTTGAGGTATATTCTGAAGCTCAAAAACGTTGGTTAGAGGTAAGCTCCGTGTCCAACTTCGACACATATCAAGCCAATCGATTGAAATGTCGCTACCGCAACAAGGACAAGAAGACCGAATTGTGCCACACTCTTAACGGTTCAGCATTGGCTCTACCCCGTATTGTAGCTGCCATCTTGGAGAACAATCAAACACCTGAAGGCATCCGTGTGCCCAAATACTTGATTCCATATTGTGGATTCGACATCATTAAGTAACACATAGTTATACCAACAACTACAGACAAAAATGAATAAAATTATATCTAAGGAGCAGTTCTCGGAGAAGGTTTTCAAATTTGAAATCGAAGCTCCACTTATCGCAAAGGCTCGCCGTGCAGGCCACTTTGTAATCGTACGTATTGGCGAAAAGGGCGAACGAATGCCGTTGACTATAGCAGGTGCTGACACTCAAAAGGGAACAATCACTTTGGTGGTACAAAAGGTAGGCCTTTCGTCTACTCGTCTGTGCCAATTAAACGAAGGCGACTATATAACCGACGTAGTAGGTCCATTGGGTAAAGCTACTCACATCGACAACTTCGGAACAGTAGTTTGTGCCGGAGGTGGTGTAGGTGTAGCCCCTATGCTCCCCATTATACAAGCCTTGAAGGCTGCCGGTAACCGCGTTATCTCGGTATTAGCCGGTCGCAGCAAAGAACTTATAATCCTTGAAGACGAAGTGCGCAAGAGTTCGGACGAGGTTATCATCATGACCGATGATGGGAGCTATGGGAACAAGGGCTTGGTTACAGAGGGTATAGAAAGTGTTATCAAGCGTGAAACTGTGAATAAGTGCTTTGCCATCGGCCCTGCCATTATGATGAAGTTCTGCTGCTTGTTAACCAAGAAATACAACATCCCAACCGACGTTTCTCTAAACACCATCATGGTGGATGGCACAGGTATGTGTGGTGCATGTCGCATTACAGTGGGCGGAAAAACACGTTTTGTATGTGTAGACGGCCCCGAGTTTGATGGACACCAAGTAGACTTTGACGAAATGTTGAAGCGCATGAGCGCCTTTAAGAAAGAAGAGCTTGAAGAAATGAGCCATCTAGAGGCTGCTTTCGAAGCAACCGTCAACAAAGGAACTTGCCAAATTGATACAGCTTTGACTGCTGAAGCCGACAGCATGGATACCACCACTCCGTTGAGTGTACTTATCGACCGAAATGCGGAATGGCGTCAAGAAATTCGCAAGTCTATGAAGCCGAAAGAGCGTACGGCCATCAAACGTGTAACGATGAACGAACTTGACCCCGTTTTCCGTGCCACAACCCGTACAGAAGAGGTAAACATGGGACTCACCCGCGAGCAGGCCATGACCGAAGCAAGACGTTGCCTTGACTGTGCCAACCCTACATGTATGCAAGGTTGTCCGGTGAGCATCAATATTCCTTCGTTCATCAAAAACATCGAACGCGGTGAATTCTTGAACGCAGCACGTGTTCTTAAGAGCACCTCTGCCCTACCCGCAGTTTGCGGACGTGTATGTCCTCAAGAAAAACAATGCGAAAGTCAATGTATACACCTTAAGATGAATGAGCCAGCAGTGGCTATTGGATACTTGGAGCGTTTTGCAGCCGACTTTGAACGCGAAAGCGGAAAAATGTCTATTCCTGAATGTGCGCCAAACAACGGAATTAAGGTGGCGGTGATTGGTTCCGGTCCTGCCGGTCTTTCTTTCGCCGGCGACATGGCAAAGAATGGTTACGACGTGACTGTATTTGAGGCTTTGCACGAAATTGGCGGTGTACTCAAATATGGTATTCCAGAATTCCGTTTGCCCAACAAGATTGTGGACGTTGAAATCCAAAACCTTGAGAAGATGGGCGTAAAATTCGAAAAAGATTGCCTTGTAGGTAAGACCATCAGTGTAAAAGAACTTGAAGATGAAGGTTTCAAAGGTATCTTCGTAGCATCGGGTGCAGGTCTACCTAACTTCATGGGCATACCGGGAGAAAACAGCATTAACATCATGTCAAGTAACGAATATCTGACACGTGTAAACCTAATGGATGCTTCAAACCCGGAAACCGACACCCCAATTAACTTTGCCAAAAACGTAATGGTTGTAGGTGGTGGAAATACAGCTATGGACTCTTGTCGCACCGCTAAACGTTTGGGAGCAGAACGTGTGTTCATCGTCTATCGTCGTTCTGAAGCTGAAATGCCTGCTCGTATCGAAGAAGTGAAGCATGCAAAAGAGGAAGGCATTGAGTTCTTAACGTTGCACAATCCACTTGAATACATTGCCGATGAGAAGGGAGCCGTAAAGCAGGTGGTTCTACAAAAAATGCAATTAGGCGAACCGGATGCTAGTGGCAGACGTAGTCCTGAGGCTATTCCGGGTGCAGTTGAAACCATTGATATTGATATGGCAATTGTGGCTGTAGGCGTATCACCCAACCCAATCGTCCCAACCTCTATTCAAGGTTTGGAATTGGGACGCAAAAATACTATTGTGGTGAGCGAAAACATGCAAACCAACCTACCTACAATCTTTGCCGGTGGAGATATTGTACGTGGTGGCGCAACCGTAATCCTTGCCATGGGCGACGGACGTCGTGCTGCTTCTAGTATGCATGAATATTTAAGTAAATAACATTTTGAACTAACTCACATTGGATACTTCACGTTTCTTGCATCGCAAGAACATGAAGTATCCAATATTTCTTTATAACATCATGAGCATTTTATATACCATACTCCTATTATTAGGCAGCAATATTTTCATGACCTTGGCATGGTATGGTCATCTAAAACTACATCAAACCGGTGTATCTACCCACTGGCCTCTAATCGGTGTAATACTATTTTCGTGGTTGATCGCTTTTGTAGAATACTGCTTTCAAGTACCAGCCAATCGTATCGGTTTTGTAGATAATGGAGGCCCTTTCACCTTGATGCAACTCAAAGTAATACAAGAAGTTCTTTCGCTAGTGGTGTTTACAGTAATTGCAAACTTTATGTTCCAAGGCCAAAGTTTACAATGGAATCATCTCGCAGCATTTGTATGCCTAATTCTAGCTGTTTATTTCGTTTTTATGAAGTAATTGCATACACATCTTTGACGACTAAAACCAACACAACGCATTCAACACCACAACATCATGCCGTTTACCTCCGAACAAATTCTTGAAAGACGCATATGGAAGCACCTAAATAAGGGACTCATTCAATACGGCTTATTAGAAGAAGGAGATAGAATCTTAATTGGATTGTCGGGTGGAAAGGATTCGCTAGCATTATTAGAGTTTTTAGCAAGACGTGCACAGATACACCGCCCCAAAATCAAGTTGGAAGCTCTGCATGTACGCATGAGCAACATCGAATACGAAAGCGACACTTCGTATCTCAAGACTTTTGCAGAGGAGCATAATGTGAAACTGCACATCAGAGAAACATCATTCGAGATGAATACCGACCATAGAAAAACGCCCTGTTTCCTCTGCTCGTGGAATCGCCGCAAAATGCTTTTTGAAACAGCACAAGAATTAGGATGCAACAAGATAGCATTGGGGCATCATCAAGACGACATCATCCATACCACGTTGATGAATCTAACTTTTCAAGGTCAATTCTCCACAATGCCGGCACGATTACACATGAAGAAATTCCCCATGGCCATAATTCGTCCCATGTGCATGGTGGCCGAAAAAGACCTAAACGAATGGAGCATCTTGCGTAATTATCAACCACAGAAAAAACGCTGCCCATACGAGCATGAAAGTAATCGTACTGACATCAAGTCCATCTTCCAAAAGTTGGAACAATTAAATCCGGAAGCAAGATATTCTATATGGAACGCCTTAGAAAGCGAACATAAGTTAATAGAGGAATAGTTTTTACATAAAAAATATTAGCAGAAGATACAAGCAAACATATAATTACCTATCTTTGAGGATATATAACATATCCATAAAATGAAGATAAGAATTATTTATATATTGTTGTGTGTATTGATGGCCATACCCTTGTCTGCTCAAAGAAGAAAGAAGAAGGAAGAACCGCCCAAACCATCAGTAGAGGAATGCATTAGTAAATACGACTTTACATTGGCAATAGAAGTTCTTGAAGAACAAATATCGGAACTTAAAAAGAAAAAGCAGCCAACAGAAGAACTTGAGACGAAGTTAGAATGGGTTCGACGTGGCCGTAACATGGTAAAAGGAACAGAAAAAGTTTTATTCATAGACAGCATAGTAGTGAATAAAAAAGAGTTCCTAAATACCATTAAGATTAGTTCTGAATGTGGACAAATAGAAACATTCACTAAATTCTTCGGTCGTCCGGATACAACAAATAGCACTATCTATCTATCCGAATTAGGTAATAAAATTTATTACGCATACCCCAATAGTGAGGGGCTACTCCGTCTTTACTCAAGTGACCTTATTGGCGATTCTTGGAACTCTCCTACCGAACTTAAAGGCCTTGAGGAGAGCGACATAAACCGCAACTATCCATTTATGCTTTCCGATGGATTTACATTGTACTATGCCGCACAAGGTGAGGAAAGCCTGGGCGGATACGACATTTTTGTGAGTCGATATGATTATGACACACAAAGTTTTCTTTATCCCGAAAACATCGGAATGCCATTTAACTCTCCGGCCAACGACTATATGTTTGCAATTGACGAACATCACAAAATTGGTTGGTTTGCCACCGATCGTAATCAACCCAACGGAAAAGTATGTGTCTACACCTTCATTCCTAACGAAGTAAAAGAAATATATTCGACCGAGGGAAACGACTTCAGCCATGTACAAAGATTGGCAATGTTGCACCGTATTGCAGACACGCAAACTGATCTAGATGCTCTAAAAGCAGCAAGAATCAGACTATCAGAAGCCAGAACAACTCAGCAAGAAAAAATAACACCCAAAGAATTTGAGTTTGTTATAAACGACAAATGGACCTATAGCCTAACCTCTGATTTTAAGTCAGAAGAAGCCAAGAAAATGGTAAAATGGTGGAAAGAAAGTTCCCTTGATCTCAGTATAATGAAAAAACAAATAGAACAACTGAGAGAAACCTATCGTAATGCAGATAAAGCGACACGTGAATCATTAAGCAAACAAATCCTTACCTTGGAAAAAAAACAAGAAGATTTGACAAAAGAGATTCATGAGCAAACAAAGAAAATACGTAAAGCCGAAATATCCTTCATCATGCAAGGGACGAAATAAAAAACACTAAAATAGAAATCATCATGAAGAAATATTTTGCAGAATCTGAGCTTATAATCAACCCCGACGGGAGCATATTTCATTTACACATCCGTCCGGAACAGTTGGCCGACAAAGTGATTTTAGTGGGCGATCCCGGCCGTGTGGCTACTGTTGCTGCACACTTCGACACCCAAGAATTTGATATAACCAGCCGTGAGTTCCACACCATTACAGGTACATATAAAGGTAAGAGAATCACGGTTTTGTCTACAGGTATCGGATGTGATAATATAGACATCGTTTTGAATGAGTTGGATGCCTTAGTTAACATTGACTTTGCGAGTCGATATGAAAAAGATGAACTTCGTTCTTTGGAGTTAGTACGTATCGGAACATGCGGAGGCCTTCAACCCAACACCCCAGTAGGAACTTATATCGCAAGCAAGAAAAGCATCGGATTTGATGGACTACTCAATTACTACGATGGTAGAAATAAGGTGTGTGACCTTGATTTTGAAAAAGCATTTACCCAACATATGCAATGGAATCCACAGAAAGGTGCACCTTATGTAATTGACTCAAACGAAGAACTTTTCAACCGAATTGCAGGAAATGACATGGTACAAGGAATAACCATAGCTTGTGGAGGATTCTTCGGGCCGCAAGGTAGAGAACTTCGTGTTCCGTTGGAAGATCCTACGCAAAACACTAAAATCGAGGACTTTGAGTATAAGGGTATGCGCATAACCAATTTTGAAATGGAAAGCTCTGCACTCGCCGGCCTTGCTCGTCTTATGGGACACAAAGCAACTACATGCTGCATGGTGATTGCAAACCGATTAGCAAAAGAAGCAAATGCTAATTACAAGAACAGTATCGACGGATTGATTCAGCTCGTATTGGAACGAATATAATATAGAACTTCAAAAAAAATCACATCCTTGCCGTTATAATACTATATGGAAGCAAGCTTCAAAACAAAGGTAGAGGACAAAGAAAAGAAATATCTTGAATTTATCAGACAATTCAAGGGCTTAATAGAAGGAGAAAACGAAGAAATCAGCGTATTGGCCAACACATGTGCAGCCTTACGCGAAGCCTTTGGTTTCTTTTGGATTGGATTCTATCTGGTACGAAACGAGCAACTCATTCTTGGCCCCTTTCAAGGTAGTGTAGCTTGTTACCGAATCGCCAAAGGTCGTGGTGTATGTGGCACCGCATGGGCAACCGCGCAAACACAAGTTGTACCCGACGTAGAAGCTTTCCCTGGGCATATAGCTTGCAGTTCCGAATCACGCTCCGAAATCGTTGTGCCCCTCATCACCAACAGAAAAGTACACGCAGTCCTTGATATTGACAGTAATGAGCTGGCTACTTTCGACCAAGTAGATAAAAATTATCTAGAAGAAATAGCTAGAATTCTATCAAAGATATTATACGAATAGTCAGACTACCATTCGTATAACTTGATATGATATAATATACGAATAATTATTAAAAGACAAGTTCTTCATTCGTTTTTTTCCATGATATACAAACTATTATGGAAAGTAGAACTCTTATCACCACGTGTCAGATGTAGCTCATTGCACTCCACTTTACCTCGTTTCAGCCTATTGCAAAATGGGCGAAATCTTTTTATTGAAACACGGTTTTGAGAAGATATTGGACATCGAGGTCGAGAATGGTGCGTTCTCGTAAACGCCAACGCCCACGAAAAATGGCGTTTTGGGGCATAAATTCATTAAAACACAAAAAATCCCGAAAGAGGTTGATAAACTCTCGGGATTTTTCGTCTATTTTGTATGATTTTCAGCCGAATTTTTGTAGGTATTAGCATTTATTAGTGGGCGTTAGAGTGCAAAAATAACTTTCCGATGCAACACATTTACACTATTGATTGAAAGCGTTCTAGCCTTTTAATCGGTACAACTCGCATTTTCACAATGACACGGAAAATACTCACAAATTCATCGTGTTGAAAATCAACGATTTCGATATACGTGTTGTACCGCGCTTTTCTAGCTCATTTTCAAGTTTCGGTAGATACCAAATTGAAGTGATTCTTATTCAGCCTC
>JAFOXE010000137.1 GCA_017425765.1 Paraprevotella sp.
ATCCATGCATCCGAAGGATTAACCTGAAGCAATATTCCCTTTTGTTGAAATTTCATTGAGCCTCGGGCAATAACCTCGAATAGTTCCTGCACAGCAAAACTTTCGATGTGCAAATTAAGTTCTCCTTGTCGCAGTTGAATCCATTGCGTGATCAAATCGTTGTACTCGTTGATTTTATCTACCAACTCGTCTATATATTGTAATCGTTCGATGCTTCGCTCTGGACTTTTACATAAACGTCGCACCTCGTTACGAATACGATCCAAGAAAGGAAGTACACCATACACAAGCATCATCTTAGCACGGTTTTCAACATTCTTCCTCTTGTTCTCAGTAATGCGTAGTTCAGCCACTTGCTTTTCTTCCAACAACATTTGTCGCTCGTCATCAAGGTCAGAAAGTAATTTCCGATTGTGCTGGGCAAAATCAAGATACGGCCTAAGCAGTTCTTGTTGTTCCATGGCATGAAAAACCGATTCCTGCTCCTTTTCGTCCTGAGAAAACAAGATGCGCCATCCCTCCTCCAGAGCTTGTTGTAGTTGTACTGTGTAGGCTGTATTGTGATGACGCCAACGAACTAGCCAGATCATCCAAAGGACAAATAAAAAGAAAATAAGTGCGAGTACAACAACAAGCCACCACGTTAAGACTCGAGTATCTTCGGCCAATTCCTGGTACCGGCTCTCTTGTTCGTTATCCTGTCGCGTATGTTCCAACAAATCAAGATAAACATTTCGATTATAGTCGGAAGCCTGTCGCTCGTCTAGTGCACTATAAGCCATACTCATTTGTTGACGGATGCCGGCAATCCATTCGGGCACAGTTTTTACATTCGGAGTCTGCAACCATTGCACCTCTACAGATAGAGTATCATCCACCGCATAAGCCTTCAAGAAACGAGTAGAATCCTGAGGATAATAGAGAGCATGATGCTGATTTACAAACGACAACGCGTTTTGATAGAACACAAGCGCCGCATCATAGTTCTGACGATGGAATTCCAACTCTCCCAACGTACGATAGGCACATGCTGTTTGGAAAAGATCGTCATAATGCTCAAAACATTCAAGAGCACGACGGGCCAATGCAAACGGAAGTTCCTCCGCTTGCAACAAACTATCACTCTCCACATTTCCATACAAACCACTTAGATATTCGTATGCTCCCCTCCGTTCTTTTTTCATCAAATCACGAATCAAATCATCTTTCAACAGCGAGGCAAGCGCTTGCAGACTATTTGCCTCAAAATAAAGGAAAGCAGAAGAACGACTTTGAGTGTAGCAGCGGAACAAGAAGTCAAATTCACGTAACCGAATTTCCTGCGACGTGGCACCCTCACAAAGACCTCCGGACCCCTTCATGTAGGTGTAGTATAGCCATTGAGCCGTATCTCGTGAAGTAATATCAGGACACTCGCTCCGCACTAAGTTTATCTCATTCAGAGCACGGTTGTATTGCTGAAGATAGTAGAAATAAGTAGACGAAACAATACGAAACTCGCTACGGGCATACACCAATCTTTCGTGATTATGTACACTGAGTAAATGCTCTGCTTCGCCAATACGTTTGAGCCTCTTTTCGGCTTGATTACGATATAAAAAGAAATGAATATCGTCGGATGTTCGCTGACACACCTTCATCATCATCACATCGGCCACGAGCAACTCCAACTGATTATTGGTCGTTTGATATACCTTTTGACACAAACCTATAGCCCCATCAAAGTCCATCTGTTGATAGCACACGTAGGCTTCGTTATTCATAGCCTCCGCCATTCCATCAGCATAATTTGTAGCTAATAATTTTGCCTCACGAGCATAAGACAAAGATTGCTCAATGTTTCTATATCTTTGTTGATATGATAGTGAATTAAGCGAATCCACACGGAAGTGGCGTACGTCATTCACGACATCTGAAACACACGATGATGTCAGCGTCACGAGATGTACACAAAGATTCAACAACACCACGGTGTGGATGAATCGAGATGATGGTGTGTTTTTAGGATTCACAGCAGTACAAATATAGGCCATTAAAAGAAGAAAACAAAGCAAGCACAAAATAATTCAGACCTCATCTTCTTAGAATGGGCCATCCTTCCTCGTCCCATTCCATTTTACAGAGAATCAATTTGCTGGCACCATCGGCATCTCGAGCATAGCCATGCGCCACAAAATAATCCTCCCCTGCAAAAGTATAAGCTGCACTATGTCCCACTGCCACAAATGTAGAATCGGATGAAATCAATATGGTGCCACCACCTTGTGCCATATCCACACCGGATTTGTCAAGATAAGGCCCTTCTACCCGTTTGGAACGTCCCACAGCCACTTTATAGGTGCTTTGCATACCCCTACAGCAGAAATCCCACGACACAAATAAATAGTAATAGTCGCCGTATTTATACAAGAAAGGGGCTTCTATGGCTGATCCCGACCTACGACAAGCAAGCGTACGCATGGAATAAGTTGAATCTTGCCGGGCCATATCGTTGGTAAGACGTATTAGTTTTATGCCCCCCCAGAACGAGCCGAAACTCATCCATCCTCTCCCCTGTTCGTCAATAATCACAGAAGGGTCAATAGCATTATAATGCGTTTTGCCCTCTTGTGAACACACCACTGCACCGGTATCGTGCCAGGGATTCAAAGTATCGGCAGGGTTGAGTGTGGTGCGCTCGGCATGCCCTATGGCCGAGGTATTCTTGCCAAAAGAAGAACAAGAATAATACATATGATACTTTCCATTGTGGAAAACTATATCGGGCGCCCAAGTATGGCCTTTATAACCGGGAACACCGGCGAGAGCCCATTGTGGTGGTGCCTCAAAAACAGGACGTTCGAAACGCCAATGTACCAAATCTGTAGACGACATACAAGACACATTCCAGCCCGTGGAAAATAGATAATAGGTATTTCCCTCGCACGCCATTACGGGATCATGTACAAGCGGATTGGTTACTACTTGTGGACGAGAACGATGTCCACGCCTTGGTGACTGTGCTCCAAGTTGACCAGCCCATAAACAAAAGGCTGCAAAGAAATATAAAAAATACGAGTTTTTCATGCCCTTAAAAGGGTTTTGAGTTTATAAGAATATCTGATGCACATCAGCTGTGTAATCAGCTATGCAGTGTGTTTTATGTATTCGTTTCAATAATTTTCTATCAGTTTCCGGCATTAGATATTCCCAAAAAGTTTTCATCTTTTGTAGTAATTGAGTTTCGCCACCCTCCAGATGTTGGGCGTAATAGTCAAACAAATGTGCATGAAACGTTCGCATACATTCTTTTCGTTTGCCATCGAGCAAAAGAATTCCTGAAGCATATTCATAGGCCACCCATGGATGAGCCAACAAACCACGCCCCATCATCACGCCCTCAATAAAAGGAAATTGTGCATGCAAACGTTCTATATCCTGCAGCGTGCAGACATCGCCATTATAATATAAAGGATGCCGACATCCTTCGGCAAACTCTACAAAAGCCTGCAGATTACACACGCCTTTATATTGTTGCTTTCCCACACGGGCATGCACAGCTACTTGCACCAGATCTATATCATTTAGTATAGGCAGCAAGGCAAGACATTCATCGGGTTGTTCGTAACCCAAACGCATTTTCACCGAAAAACGAATAGATGGATTTTCTTGTACCACACGAAGGACTTCGGCCACTTTGTCGGGCTGAGATAAAATGCCACTACCTTTTCCACGCAAAGCCAAAGCTGGGAAAGGACATCCCATGTTAATATCAACACGTTGATGACCTTGTTCGGACAAAGCATTGATTAAGATTTGTGCCTCATCGTATGTAGAAGCTATTATCTGTGGAACAATACAAGAAACCTTATTGACCTCGGGCAAAGCATCACGCAAACTGCGCTTACGAACCTCACCATGCTCTATGCGTATAAAAGGAGTGTAGAACACATCTACACCGCCAAAGCATTCTTCTAAAGCATTACGAAAAGGTGCTTCTGTAAAACCCTGGAGCGGTGCTAATTGAATACGTAGTTTATGAGGTGCGACGTCGCACATAAGCTTATTTCATTTTACGCAGCAATCGGTCTATTTCGTCAAATTCTTTGCCCATGTTCAAGTTCAGATAGATACGATAAAGTGGCTGCGCCCATCGATTGGGTTGGTCGGGTTGCAGTTTGCGCACCATCTCCATCGGACGACGCGCCTTACCATACAATCGTTTTACAGCTGCTATTTGTTTCTTGTAGTCGGGGTTCTTCAACGGACTTCCTATACTATCGGATTGAATCAAAGCAAGATTACAATACGAAATTCCTTTGTTGTAGTGGGCATCCACATACATGC
>JAFOXE010000138.1 GCA_017425765.1 Paraprevotella sp.
AACCATCCTCAAAAAGGAATTGTAAAGGAATTCTTAAGAAGATATATAGAATATGTATATCGGGCAGAAACAGAACTTAGAACATTGTGTTCTTTTATTGAGAAGTATTTTATGCTATTGCCACAAGAAGATTATATAGATGAGGTTTATGCTCAATTTATTAATCACAAGAATGAGATGGGGAATATAATAAATAAATGTATGTTGTTTTCGCCCGAAAGAGTCTTGGATATGTTTGGCAAGGTTCCGTTAGATTTTATCGTATATATTTTGAATACTCCTAAACCGACCTATAATAAGGAGGATTTGACCATAATGAAACAAATTCTAGAAAAAATTGACAACCTACCGGATACCGGAAAGATAGAGATGGTGAAGGGAGGTTTGTTGAGCAAGGATAAAGAGAAATTCATTTGTGAAAAAGGTCATAAGAACGATAAGGAGTCAGAATTCTGTGCATCGTGTGGAATAAATATTAAGGGTTTGACAGAGAAACAAATAGATGTTATTGAAACCTTCCGAGAAAAGGTCGGTGTTCTCGCATCCATATTGTAGACCAATAGATATTTATCCTATTTGTAGAGAAACTTAATAAAGAATAACCTCAATTTATATCCCCATGAAAAAGAGTCTTTGTTTACTCCTATTTGTTGTATTGTCTGCGACATTGTTTGCTCAGTCGTACCCTCGTGTGTTGTTGGCCGGCGATTATGCCGATCCCACTATTATACGCGACGGGAAGGACTATTACATGACGCACTCTTCGTTTGTATATCAACCCGGATTATTGATATGGCATTCCACCGACTTGGTGAACTGGACGCCCGTGAAACGTGTTCTGAACGATGTGAAAGGCTCGGTATATGCTCCTGAATTGGTGAAGTACAACAATCGTTATTATATATATTATCCAGCCCATGGTACGAATTGGGTGATATGGACTGATGATGTTAGAGGGGAATGGAGTACACCTGTTGATTTGAAGATTTCGGGCATTGACCCCGGACACATTGTAGATGAAGCGGGCGCAAGATACTTGTTTGTGAACAATGGTTTCGTATATCCGCTGTCGACAGATGGTCTTAGTGTGGTGGGCGAACGAAGAAAAGTATATGATGGGTGGAACTATCCGCAGAATTGGCCCACAGAAGGAAAGGATATGTATTTGGAATCCCCAAAGTTGATTCGCTACAATGGATTTTATTATATGTTATCTGCAGAAGGCGGTACAGCCGGCCCTGCCACAAGTCACATGATTGTGACGGCACGTTCAAAGAGCCCACATGGTCTGTGGGAAAACTCACCATATAATCCTATGATACATACTTATAGCGTTTCAGAACGATGGTGGTCAAAGGGGCATGGCACGATGATAGACGATGCAGAAGGAAATTGGTGGGTGGTATATCATGCCTACGCTCGTAATCGTCACACTTTGGGGCGTCATACCTTGATTGAGCCGGTGCAATGGACGTCAGACGGATGGTGTGTGCCCAGACAAGAAGACGCACCACAACTATCGACATCCTTAACAAATTTAGGGGTAGCCGAAGATGATGATTTTCGTTCTGGACAACTTGGATGGCAATGGATGGGATGGAATGAAAATGTAGCCACTAACTTGACATGGGGAAAGGACGGGGTGACAATATCAGGAAAGGGGAATAATCCCACCGATGGTCGCTTGCTGCTGACTACTGCCGGTCATGCTTGCTATGAAGTACAGGCCGAGATTACGGTTGGAAATCGAGCAGTAGGTGGTTTGTTGCTATATTATAATGAAAAGGCATTTGCCGGTGTGACTTCAAACGGAAAAAATTTTTGTGTGTATCGCAATGCCGAGGAATGTGTGGTTCTACCTTCTTCTCTAAAACGTCACTTCCACATCCGCTTGCTGAATCGTGCCAATCAAATGAGCATTTTTGCGAGTGCTGACGGTAAGGAGTGGACGGCCTTAATGGAAGGCATCGATGTTTCTGGTATGCATCACAACAACTACAAAGGTTTTCTTGCTCTGCGTCCGGCCCTGTTTGCGGCAGGAAAGGGAAAGACCACCGTGCACAAGTTTAGCTACCGCGATGCTGTGCCGCAGGAAAAAGATATGGCCGCCTATCTGATGGTGTATCATCAAGACGAAGATCATAGTTTGCACGCAGCTATCAGCCGTGATGGATATTCGTTTACTGCTTTGAATGGAGGGAAACCCATCATTGCGGGCGACACTATAGCCGATCAAAAGGGAATTCGTGACCCACACATCTACCGCGGGCCTGATGGAGCCTTCTATCTAGCCATGACAGACCTACACATTTTTGCGCAACGCGCAGGATATCGTAAAACAGAGTGGGAGCGCGATGGGAGAGCCTACGGATGGGGAAATAATCGAGGTTTGGTCTTGATGAAATCTTTTGATTTAATACATTGGAACAGAGCTAACATCCGATTTAATGAAATTTCCAAGGAGTTTACAGAAATAGGATGTGCTTGGGCGCCTGAAATAGTTTTTGATGATAAAACCGGACGAATGATGATTTATTTCACCATGCGATATGGAACAGAACCAACACGATTGTACTATGTATACGTGAATGATGAATTTAACAAG
>JAFOXE010000139.1 GCA_017425765.1 Paraprevotella sp.
TGCTTAAAAACAACTTTAATTTTATATGGTCTGCAAAGGTGTTCTTTGGCAAGGATACCTTCCTTATTGCATCAATAATTATTGTTGTATTTCTTTGTATCCCTTTATTCTATCTCTGCAAAAAATTTATCACAAGCACAGGAACTTCAGTAGATAAGGTTACAAAATCTAAAAACAACCTTCACGGTTCAAGTAGATTCCTTGAAAAGAAGGAATTGGATAAAATTTATCCTCCAATAAGTATGTTGAGAAAGAACGTAAAACTTTCGAAGGCCTGACCGGTTCGGTCGTCGGTTTGGGAATCGATGAGGATGAACTCAATAAAGAATATGAAGGCTTCTATCAGTTGCCTTATACGAAACCTAAAATCGCGGCTGACGGCTCTACTGTGGTGGAAATTTATTACGACCGTTATTACTATCTGCTGTCGTTCGCTTTGGACGGCGGTTATGGTGCCGAGCCTGTTTATGCCCGATATGGAAGTTCTATTATTAATGTAACTGTCCCCACAAAGGCAGGTTATGACTTTGTAGGTTGGATGTATGACGGCGAAATCGTTAGTTTGCCCGACACCATACCGGCAGAAAATCGCAGATATACAGCGGCATGGACTCCCTCTGTCGCCGGCACCAGCTATACAGTTGTATATTGGCTGCAGAACGCCGATCCTGAAACCAATGCGGATGGCACCGTCAAGAAAGACGGTGACGAACCTGTTTATAAGTATAGCTATTGGACCTCCCACATGGTGACCGGTGTTACCGCTGAAACTGTCGTACGCAGCGCTGATTTTGATTTGGATGATCTTACGGCTGCGGAATATAATGCATTGGATGAATTGGAGATCCGATACTCCAAAAAGAGTGATGCTGCCGACAAGAACAACGACGAAAAGGCTGTTTCCGGTGACGGCTCCACTGTTATCAATGTGTACTATGACCGAAATACCTACACCTTAAAGTTTTATTATGCAATGAGCAGCGGTACCAAGTATTATGTTGTTGGTGGTACCACGTATCATTTTGGCGGCATGGATTCAACGGAAGAGAGTATTAGGGACGATGAAATCAAGCTGCTGGATCAGTATAATACCAGCACAGCCAGTTCGCAGCGCGGTGAAGTCGACGAACTGCCAACGCTTAACAGTATCGGCAGGCAGCGGGGGTATAAGCCGGCATCGGATTATTCCCAAGTAAACGGCACCGACTATCAATATCATTATCTCGCATTTACTGCAAAGTACGGTGCGGATTTGACTAATTTGTGGCCCTGTAATGTGTTTAATTCTGTTACAAGAATCACACAGAATACGCATGGCAACTGGAGCGGACAAGAAGCCTTTGTAAGTGCCTGGAATGGTGAACACCATGTATATTATTCCCGGAATAACGCAAACCAGACCATCAAAGGCAACTATAACGAACTGGATTATCAGTTGTTGTGGGATCCTTGGTATGGCGATTCTGACACGATAGCCTATCTGTGCTTCTGGGAAAATGGCGCTAATATTAGCTGGAGTGTCCCTCAACTGTTTCGCTACAATATTTATGTTCCTGTTTTAGAGGGGCAGGATCTGCCGGAAAATACGGTCACAAAAGTGTGGGATGGCGTTACTTACTATAAGAAAGTGTCTTATGATACGGTTGACGACTCTAACCCTGAAAGCCAGACACCTCCTGCGATGCGCGGCTTTACTTATTTGACATATCGTTACACGTCATTCACATCCTCGTTAACAGATGAGCAGCAAAAACTGTATAGCAAAGCATGGGATATAGACTTTTACTACAGCCGTGATCAATACGATCTCACACTGTGGAATGTCAATTCGCCCGCTAAGGAAGATAAAAATATCCCTTACGAAACAAATATTTCCGCCTATAAAGACTTTACGCCGTCATTGCCATCGGGATTTGAATCCGGTTCCCGGTTCTTCGACGGTTGGTACACCTCGCCTCAGTGTGCGGAAGGTACGGAATTTGTGTTCGGGACGGATACGGTCATGCCGGCAGGCGATGTGATGCTGTATGCTAAGTGGACACCTACGGTTCATACTGTTCGGTTCTACCGGAACGAAAAAGATTATCTTGACGGAAACATGATGGATAAGGCCTCCTTCCAGGTATCCCACGACCTGACTGTCACTGACGGTCGAACCGAAGAAGAGTTGATAGCAATCGAAAATGTTCAAAACGGCGACGCTAAGCTGATTGCCTGGTTCTATAGGGATGACAATGGTAACGAGAGAGCTTTTGACATTAACAATATGCCTGTCAAACACGATCTCGATTTGTACGCCAAATGGGATTCCGGCGCTTTCATGGACTACATCATCTATTACCAATTGGAATCTAACGGTGAGAGTGTCAATGACCCCGAGATCCTTGCCGTTGCAGACAAGTTTAACGGCTTTGCACATGTAGGCGATACCATCACTTTTGAAGCAAAGGGTGGTACGGATCTTTATCCTGAATATCAGGTGGAATATTTCCCCAAGATCAGGAGCCACTCCATTACCATTGCAGAGGACGAAACCACCGGCGAATGGTATCCTACCGGCCCGAATGGTGAAAAGGAGCAGAGCTATACCTTCTACTACGTGCATAAGGAATCTGTACCCTATAAGGTCGAGTACATCGATAAGGCCTCTGGTGAGCCGATGCCCGAAATTCCGGCTAGCATCGTAGAGAATAACAAGTACGCTGTTGTTAACGAAACGTTTAAAATGATTCCCGGCTATGTACCCGATGCCTACCAGAAGACTCTGGTCGTTGTAGCGGAGGGCGAAGACAAGGATAACGACGGCGTCATTGACAGCAACGTAATCAGATTCTATTACACCAAAGATGCTACCCGTGCTTATTACAAAGAAAGTCATTATATTGAAGTGAGCGGCGGCAAGTGGGAAGAATACACCAGTTCTACATTATTGAGAAATATCGGTGCACCTGCTACTGCTTTGGCTATCGAAATCCCGGGTTTCACCTTTAATCCGAATGCAGAAGGTACGCTGACATCCGGAAAAGTGACGGCAGACGGTCTCCATCTGAAACTCTACTATACAAGAAACCTTTATCCCTATAAGGTCATGTATGTAGACAA
>JAFOXE010000140.1 GCA_017425765.1 Paraprevotella sp.
GCTTACTTGGATAAGAAGATCTTGAAGGTAGACCCATTCCAAGTTCTAGACCAAAACGGTGTAGGTCAACTTATCGAAATGGCAGTTGAAAAGGGTCGTGCTGTACGTCCGGGTATGCGCACTGGTATATGCGGTGAGCACGGAGGTGAGCCTACTTCAGTGAAGTTCTGTGCAAAGGTTGGCATGAACTATGCGTCATGTTCTCCATTCCGTGTGCCTATCGCACGTTTGGCTGCGGCTCAGGCTGCTATTGAAGAATAATTCTCAGTAAAATTATATAATCTTAATATTGGAAGAGCCTACCGATTTCGGTAGGCTCTTCTTGTTTTTGTGTGTGTTTTTGTTGTGTTGATGTGCTTAAAAATACACCATGGTGTAAGTGGTATTTAGACGTACGTGTATATCCTATTGGGATGTGCGTGTATATGGTACTTAGATGTACGTGTGTTTTTATCCTTTTGAATGATGTTATTCTTTCTGATGAAGATTGGGTGTGTAAAACAATAATCGTCAGTTACTTATGAGAAGTGACTGACGATTGTTGATGTGGAGCGATAAACGGGACTCGAACCCGCGACCCTCGGCTTGGGAAGCCAATGCTCTACCAACTGAGCTATTATCGCATGAACTGCAGCAAAGCTAGATGTGCTTTTGAATACATGTTGTCTTGCCGCAGTGTATACTAATATTTTCTTGTATATTCCCCTACTCTTTTATCACTTGAACCTTTGCAGCTAAGGATTTACATTTGTTACGCAACTCAATTTGGTCGGCATCGTTCTTGTCCCAGCAAACTACTACTCCCATGCGACGGCCCACGTGTGCCACTGGTTTTCCAAAGATTCTTAGGTAGGTGTTAGTTGCTGCACACACATCTTCTATACCGGTGTATGCAGGGCGACCATCTTCGCTGTCAATCTCTGAAAGGATTACGGCACTTGTTCCCATGCGCTCTTGTGTAATTTCGGGGATGGGCAATCCGAGTACGGCACGACAATGTAATTCAAACTCAGAGAGATTTTGTGTTCCGGCCAATGTTACCATTCCGGTATCGTGTGGACGTGGGCTAAGTTCAGAGAAGATAACTCCTTCTGTATTACTTAAGAAGAATTCAACACCCCAAATACCGGCACCGGTCAATGCTCGTGTGATTTTCTCGGCCATATCTTGTGCATCTTTCAACTGTTCGGGCGAGATGGCTGCAGGTTGGAAACTTTCGCGGTAGTCGCCACCTTTTTGTACGTGTCCGATGGGTTGACAGAACAAGGTTGGTCCATTTTTCTGTGTAACAGTGAGCAAAGTGATTTCGCTATCAAACGGAATGAATTGCTCAACAATAACCTCTTTTACATCGCCTCTTGCACCGCCACAAGCATATTTCCATGCCTTTTCCAATTCTTCGGGACCATCAACTTTGCTCTGTCCGTGGCCGGAAGAACTCATTAATGGTTTAATAATACACGGGAATCCAATTTCGGCAGCGGCCTCCTTTAGTTCTTCATATGTATTGGCATATTTATAGTTGGCCGTCTTCAAACCTAACTCGGTATGTGCCAATTCGCGAATGGCCTTACGGTTCATGGTGAAATTTACGGCACGTGCACTAGGTACCACTTGAATGCCTTTTTCTTCGCACTCGTACAGCTTTTCGGTGCGGATGGCTTCAATTTCGGGCACAATGATGTCCGGGTTGTGTTTCTCCACAACCTGCATCAATGCTTCTCCGTCGAGCATATTGAACACTTCGCATTCGTCGGCTACTTGCATTGCAGGTGCTCCTGCATACGAATCGCACGCCACTACATATTGACCTTTTCGCTGACATGCAATTACAAATTCTTTGCCTAACTCACCGGAGCCTAATAACAGTATTTTTTTCATCATGAACTTGTTATAATGAGTAAATCATGTACAAAGATAAATAAAATCTTCCACATACATGCTCATGTGGAAGATTTTATCTATTGTTTTATTTTTTGAAGTTTATTGATGTTGTTCGCGTAACAAATCGTTTACCGTCTTTACGGGGTTGAATGTATCAAGCGGAACTTCTACAAAAATGGTGTTCCAATCACTCATTGCACCATTCCATAATCCAGGCAATTCCAGAGCCTTGAGTTCCTTTCCACTCTTGCTCTTGTACGAAATAAAGCCGGTGTTTTTATCCACAAAGTTTAGCAGATTGAATTTGTTTCCTTTATAATCTTTTAGGGCGCAAACTAAATCTACCGGATTAAAGTGTGTGCCCTCGTTAAACATTTTTACATATTCCGGGTTATTCTTGTCTATTTGGCTACTTTCCAGAATTTGCAACGAAATAGTACCGTCTGAGTTATATGCTAAGAACGGACCACCACCAGGTTCACCCACATTCTTTACCACACCACAAACACGCATTGGTCTGTTTAGTTTTTTGCGCAGATAGATTACAAGTTCCGAGTCCTCTAAAAATTTGATGTTTTCGTTTCGGCAGCAAAGCTGTTGCTGAACAAATCTAATCATCTCTTCGAGGTCGGCATGGCAATATGTTCCGTTATCCAATGTTTCAAGATATTCGTATGCTTTTTTCTGTAGGTTTACCAACACGCCGGCCAACACCTTTTTATATGTAACCGTAGAAGGTTTCAATGCGTCGGGAACTACATTGTCGATATTTTTGATGAACACAATATCGGCAGACAAGTCGTTTAAGTTTTCTATAAGAGCACCATGACCACCAGGGCGGAACAATAGTTTGCCATCTACACGGAACGGAGTGTTTTCCATGGTGGCCGCTACCGTATCGGTACTTGGCTTTTGCTCTGAGAATGTAACCGTATATTCAGTATTGTAAGTTGAAGAATAAGCAGGTAGCACTTCATTTATCAAATTCTTAAACAAGTCCTTGTGTTCGGAGCTAACCGTAAAATGCACCTCAGCCTTACCTTGGCTTGATGCATACGAAGCAGCCTCCACAAGATGTTCTTCAATTGGGGTACGTGCTCCATTTTTGTAACTGTGGAACTGTAATAAACCTTTAGGCAATTGTCCGTAGTTTAATCCTTTTTCTTGAAGCATGTTCGCCACGACGGCTTTGTATGCTCCATCGGCAATTAGTGTCTTTATATCTTTTCCTTCGTTTGCAATGCATACGTTGTTTAGGGCCGAGTAGAATGCGAAATCTTCAATGCGATCGAAATACAATTTTTCGAAGGTGGTTTGAGGTGTGTTGTAGTCGGCATCCAAAAACTCAAACATATCCTTAAACATACGACTTGCAGCCCCTGATGCCGGAACAAACTTCGTGATATCTTTTCCGTTTGCTTTGTATTCCTCCCATTCTATTATGTATTGTTCACATTCTTGGTCTGTGGGAGCCATAATACCATTTGATGTGGCTGCTGCAGCTTTAAGTTTCAAAAATGGGAACCCCTTCTGGAAATTCTCAAGTTGAGCATTTATCTGCTCCTCAGAGATACCCTTTGCTTGTAGTAATTGTTTGTCTTCTGCGGTTAACATATTCGAACTCCTTATTTTTATAAAGTTATCTAATCAATGCTCAAATATAGTGAAAAAATCATGCGATACATCTGCATTATCTGTTTTTTTTATTAACTTTGAAATATAATTTTCGGGACGAACATGAATAGTATGAATTTCTTTACTTCTGAGGAAAAAGTACATCTTCAGAAAACGTATCGTAAACTGCTTTCCTTATCGGGTAACGCGCTCCCCCCAGGATTTCATAGGCAGCATCTACGAGTTGTGTGGAATCGATCCGGAAGGTCCGCTGCCGAACAATGTCGGCAAGAGGCTTCCGATTCTTCCTCCGTCCACC
>JAFOXE010000141.1 GCA_017425765.1 Paraprevotella sp.
ATTTTTGTTAGTAATTCTTGGAGGGAGTGCATTCGTTATTTTATTAGGCTCATTTTATCTGCAAGAGCACGCTTTGAAAGCCGGAGGGAACCTACGCGGTAAAAATATAGAGCAATCGTATGCCTATATGCAACAAAACTATCCGTGGATTAAGGAATGGATGGACAGTTTGCTGCAACACAAAGCCTTACACGACACCTTTATCACAGCACCCGACGGAAAAAAATTGCATGCACTATATGCACCGGCATCCAAAAACACTACCCACACTGCAGTGATTGTACATGGATATACTGACAATGCAGTTAGAATGATGCATATTGGTTATCTATATCATCATGATTTACACTTTAACATTCTATTACCCGACCTTCGCTATTCCGGACTTAGCGAGGGTACGCATCTGCAAATGGGGTGGCTAGATCGTAATGACGTACAATTGTGGATGCAGGTGGCCAACAAACGATTTTCACAGCCACACAGCATACCCACACAAATGGTAGTACACGGTATTTCTATGGGTGGAGCTACCACGCTGTGTGTGAGCGGAGAAGAACAACCTGACTATGTGAAATGCTTTGTAAACGACTGCGGTTTCACGAGTGTCTGGGACGAATTTGAAGGAGAGCTATGCAAGCAATTCGGTTTGCCTTCTTTTCCTTTTCTGCACACAGCTAGCTTACTGACGAAATGGAGATACGGGTGGAGTTTTGGCGAGGCATCAGCTAAATCACAAACGATAAAGAGTAAGTTGCCTATATTATTTATTCATGGTGATTCAGACACTTTTGTACCTACATGGATGGGGGACAGTCTATATGCAGCCAAACAACATGGATACAAAGAGTATTGGAGAGTTGCGAACGTAGGACATGCCCTTGCCTACAAGAAATTTCCAAAGGAATATAGCCAAAAAGTGGACTCGTTTGTGCGAAAATTCTGCATCGTCAAAGACTAAACGACAATCCATGCAAAGCACATATTCTTAGGCATATAAGTTTGAATATTATTACTATTTAAGCACTAAACATTCAAAAACGATTCTCAAAAAAACGGATAAACAAGCAACTTTTTGTATTCTTATCGTCATAAAGAAACAAACCTAACATAAAACTCAAAAAAAGAATTTATGAAAATCTTGAAATTTAAAGCTATCCTACTACTTGCTACAGGTATGCTGGTCACACAAAGTTGTACACAAAAGGAGTTGAATCAGAAAGAACTGCAAGTACAAAAAGAATGGAACAACTTGCAAGAACAATATAAAGAGTATTCTAAAGTGATTTCGCAAATCATTATGACTACAAAAGGCTATGTAGAAAATAATAGTGAGGTCTTGAAAGAACTAATCCACAAACGATATCTTGCCGAAAAAGTAGCGGTAAATGCTGAAGTACTTACCGCTGAACAAATAAAGAGTTTCGAGGAAGCGCAAAACGCTATGAGTCAATCGTTAGAGAAACTTTTGAAACAAGCAGAAAGCATTGAAGAACTTCAGAAAAATGCTCGTTTTATAGCATTAGAAGAGAAAATAATCGATTTACAAAAAGAAATTCCAGAACTTCAAAAAGCCTATAACAAGGCAGTAATGATCTACCAATTGCAAAGAGAAAAGTTCCCCCAGAATCTATTTGCCAACTTGTTTGGCTATGAAGACAAAGGACTTTTCCAAGAATAAAATCGGAAGATACGACCACGGTTTCTTGAATTCGCCTAAAAAAGAATTTGCCCATTCTTAGGAATTTCACTATTTTTGCAGCATAATAAAAACTAACTAAATTGCATATTATGAACAGCAACCAGCGCTACATGCAGCGCGGTGTATCCGCAGCTAAAGAAGATGTGCACAACGCCATCAAAAATATTGACAAAGGAATCTTCCCACAAGCATTCTGCAAAATTATACCCGATATATTGGGAGGAGACCCGGAATATTGCAACATTATGCATGCCGATGGCGCCGGCACGAAGTCGGCCTTAGCCTATATGTATTGGAAAGAAACTGGCGACATCTCTGTTTGGAAAGGCATAGCACAAGATGCCCTTATCATGAACACCGACGACTTGCTTTGCGTGGGAGCTGTAGACAACATCCTAGTTTCATCTACCATTGGCCGAAACAAAATGCTGATTCCCGGCGAGGTTATCAGTGCCATCATCAACGGTACCGACGAATTGCTTGAGGAAATGCGCAAAATGGGTATAGGCATCTATGCCACAGGAGGCGAAACTGCTGACGTGGGCGATTTGGTGCGCACAATCATTGTAGACTCTACAGTGACTTGTCGTATGAAACGCAGCGATGTGATTGATAATGCAAATATTCGCCCCGGCGATGTAATCGTAGGATTAAGTAGCTGCGGACAAGCTACCTACGAGAAAGAGTACAACGGAGGTATGGGGAGTAACGGACTTACCAGCGCCCGCCACGACGTATTTGCAAAATATCTTGCAGAAAAATACCCCGAAAGCTACGACAAAGCTGTACCTGAAGAATTGGTATACAGCGGAAGCTATAAATTGACCGACGAGGTGGAAGGAGCTCCAATCAATGCCGGAAAGTTGGTTCTGTCTCCGACAAGAACCTATGCCCCGGTGGTGAAGAAGATACTTGACGAAATGCGTCCGGAAATTCATGGTATGGTACACTGCACCGGTGGCGCACAAACAAAAGTGTTGCATTTTGTAGGTGAGAACTGCCGCATAATAAAGGATAATATGTTCCCGGTTCCTCCACTCTTCAAGGCCATTGCACAAGAAAGTGGTACAGACTGGAGTGAAATGTACAAGGTGTTCAATATGGGTCACCGTTTAGAAGTGTATGTATCTCCGGAACAAGCGGAAAAAGTAATTTCAATTAGCAAGAGTTTCAACATCGACGCACAGATTGTGGGTCGAGTTGAAGAAGGACCACGCTCACTCACTATTCAAAGCGAGTTCGGCACGTTCAACTACTAAACGATATGGCAGAAAACAATCTACTAGAGAAGCTAGAGGGCTTGGTAAGTCGATACGAAGAGGTATCAACACTCATCACCGACCCAAACGTAATAAGCGACCAAAAACGCTACGTAAAACTGACAAAGGAATACAAGGATCTGGGCTGCATCATAAAAGCAAGACAAGCTTACATTAACTGTTTGAACACACAAAGCGAAGCTAAAGAGCTGTTGTCTACCGAAGACGATCCGGAAATGAAAGAAATGGCACGTGAGGAACTTGCTGCCATGGAGCAGCGTATCCCTGAGCTGGAAGAAGAAATAAAGCTA
>JAFOXE010000142.1 GCA_017425765.1 Paraprevotella sp.
ATCCCCATGACCGTAAGTTTCTTTTTGAAACGTTCGGGCAGTCGCCAAAAAGGTCTTCGCGACGCCTTTACTTATGGAGCAAGCATTGTGGTTATATACGTCTTGTTGGGCTTGATTGTTACCGGTCTGTTCGGTGCCAGCGCCCTCAATGCCCTTTCCACTCATGCTGTTTTCAATTTGTTCTTTTGCTTGATGCTTTTGGTATTTGCCGCCAGCTTTTTTGGCGCATTTGAGCTTACCTTGCCCTCGTCGTGGAGTAACGCTGTCGACAGCAAGGCCGAGTCCACCACCGGACTTCTCAGCATTTTCCTAATGGCCTTTACGCTTTCTTTGGTGTCTTTCTCTTGCACAGGTCCCATAATCGGTTTCCTATTGGTCGAAGTTTCTACCACAGGCACCCTTTTGGCTCCCACCATTGGCATGTTAGGTTTTGCTTTTGCTTTGGCTTTACCCTTCACCCTTTTTGCACTTTTTCCAGCTTGGCTGAAGCAAGCCCCTCGTTCCGGGGGTTGGATGAACACCATCAAAGTCACTTTAGGTTTCCTTGAGTTGGCGTTTGCCCTTAAGTTTCTTTCTGTGGCCGACCTCGCCTACGGTTGGCGCATTCTCGATCGCGAAGTATTTTTGGTGCTATGGATTCTTATTTTTGCCCTGCTTGGTTTCTATCTTTTGGGTAAGATTCGTTTTCCGCACGATGAGGAAGACGAAGGCCGCATTTCCGTGCCTCGTTTCTTCATGGCCCTCATATCCCTTTCTTTTGCCCTTTATATGGTTCCCGGTTTGTGGGGAGCACCTTTGAAGGCCATCAGCGCCTTTGCTCCGCCCATGTCCACCCAGGACTTTAGTCTATACGATGCCGAGGTGCGTCCTCGCTTTACCGATTACGACGAGGGCATGGAGTATGCCCGCCGACACAGAAAACCTGTCATGCTTGACTTTACCGGATATGGCTGTGTCAATTGCCGTAAGATGGAAATTGCCGTATGGACCGATAGTCGAGTGGCCGGTCTTCTCAACGACGATTACGTGCTCATTACGTTGCATGTCGACGACAAAACTCCGTTGTCGGATGTGCAAGTGGTTACCGAGAACGGAACAGAGCGCAAACTTCGCACCGTGGGCGATCGCTGGAGTTATCTGCAACGCTACAAATTCGGTGCCAACGCGCAACCGTTCTATGTGCTGCTCAACAACGACGGAAAGCCCCTTAACCATTCCTATTCTTTCGATGAAAGCGTAGATAATTACATCACATTCCTCGAAACTGGTTTGAAGAATTACAAACAAAAATAAACACATCTATATGAAGTTCAGAAACCTACTGTCTGCTCTTGTCCTGCTCATTGCAGCTGGACTTTCGGCACAGCCTTCCGGTGGTTTGGTGCGCACCTTACCCGCCGATCCTGCTGTGCGTGTTGGTCGTTTGACTAACGGCCTTACCTATTACCTTCGTCACAACGAGCATCCGGCCCGCCAAGCCGATTTCTACATTGTGCAGAAGGTTGGTTCCATACAAGAAGAAGATCATCAACGCGGTTTGGCACATTTCCTTGAGCACATGTGCTTCAACGGCACCACCCATTTCCCCGGCGATTCCGTGATTCGCTATTTGGAAACCCTCGGTGTCAAGTTCGGCGAGCAGTTGAATGCCTATACGGCCATCGAGCAAACCGTGTACAACATAAACAATGTGCCTACCACACGTCCCTCGGCGGTGGATTCCTGTTTGCTCATTCTCCACGATTGGAGTCATGATTTGTTGCTCACCGACGAGGAGATAGACAAGGAACGCAAGGTGATTCACGAGGAGTGGCGCGTCACCAGCAATGCCTATCGTCGCATTTACGAGCGTTCATTGCCTCGCCTTATGTCCGATACCCGCTACGGTTATCGTCTGCCCATTGGTACCATTGAGGTTATCGACAATTTTCCTTACGATGCCATTCGCGATTACTACAAAACCTGGTATCGCCCCGATTTGCAAGCCATCGTAGTGGTGGGCGACATCGATGTAAACCAGGTGGAGCAGCGCATCCTTCAGATGTTTGCCGATATAAAGCCGGTAGACAATCCCAAACCTCGCGAGTACAATCCTGTGCCCGACAATCCAGAGCCCATTGTGGTGTGCGATAAGGACAAGGAGCAATCTTTTTCTGTGGTTTCCGTAATGTTCAAGCATCAGCCCTATCCTGATTCGTTGAAGAATACCATGGACTATTACGCATACAATTTTGCACGCACCATGGCTATCAACATGTTGAATAGTCGTTTACAAGAACTTGCGTTACAGGCCGAAACTCCGTTTGCTCAATCCATGGTTCGAGATGGCAACTTTATGGTGGCCAAACCCACTGCGGCTTTTGACCTTCAGCTGCTCCCTAAGGAGGGCCACATTTATCCTGCCATTACTGCTGCAGCTGCCGAGGTGTTCCGTGCCCTTCAGCATGGTTTTACGGTCACCGAATACGGTCGTGAACGTGCCGAATATTTAAGTCAATTGGAAACGGTGTACAACAATCGTGAAAAACGTAAAAATGGCGAATTCACCGAGGAATATATCAACAACTTTCTGCATGGGGAACCCATGCCCGGCATCGAGCTAGAGTATAAACTTTTGAATGTCATGCTGCCCAAATTACCGGTAGAGGTTGTCAACAGCGTGTTCAGGTCTTTGGTCACACCCACCGACACCAACTTGGTTGTGCTCTCTATCAACCCCGATAAACCCGGTTTTGTGCAGCCTGAAGAAGACAGCGTGTTACAAGCCGTGCGTACGGCCCGAGAAATGCTTCACGAACCTTATATAGACAAGGTAAAGAACGAACCTTTGGTTCCTCAACTTCCTGTGGCCGGCACTGTGGTCAAGGAAAAACCCGCTCAATTTGGTGCCACAGAGTGGACACTATCTAATGGGGTGCGTGTGTTGTTCAAGAAAACCGACTATGCAGAAGATGAAGTACACATGAGTGCTTATAGTCATGGTGGCACTTCACGCTATCCTCTTGCCGATGCAGTAAGCCTGGCCAATGCCGACGAGGTGCTAGGAATCAGCGGTTGGGGCAACTTTACTCGCACCGAGTTAGACAAGGCGTTGGCCGGTATACAGGCCGATGTAAAACCCACTTTGGCTGTGCGTTGTGAGTATCTTGACGGCCAATCCACTCCCAAAGATTTGCGCACGTTGTTCGAGCTCACCTACCTCAAGTTCGGGGCTCCCAAGCGCGACGATGCAGCTTTTGCGTCGCTCACCGCACAAATGCGCGAGAGTTTGCGCAACCGCAATGTAAACCCCATGAACGTTTTCCGTGATTCCATTTCGGCCATACTTTACGGTCATCATCCTCGTTTGGTGCTTATGGATGAACAAAAAGTAGACCAAATCAGCTACGACCGTATATTGGAGATTTATGCCGAGCGATTTGCCGATGCCTCCGATTTCACCTTCGTGTTCTGTGGCAACTTCGATGTCGACTCTTTGCGCCAATTCTCATGTCAGTATTTGGCCACCTTGCCCACATTAAAGCGCAAGGACAAGGCAGCCCGTGTAGATATGGCTTATGTAAAGGGCACTGTCGAGAACGAGTTTAGTCGTGTAATGGAACAACCCCAGGCGTTTACCCTTACCGTATGGCACGGTTTGTGCGCCGACACCCAGAAAAACCGCCTTGTGGTCAGCATCTTGTCACAGGCTCTTACCATGCGCTACCTCGAGGTGGTGCGCGAGCAGATGGGAGCCACCTATAGCATCAGCAACGTTGGAACGTTGAAACGCAATGCTCAGGATAAATCCGAATATACATTCCAAACCTTTGCTCCGCTCAAGCCCGAACAATGCGATTCGGCACTTACCGTCATTCGCGAGGAGTTAGGTCGTGTGGCTACCGAGGGGGTAAGCGATGCCTACATGAGCAAAATCAAGGAATATTTGCTTAAGTCGTTCAAGGAGAGCGAGCGTCGCAACGAGGTTTGGCTCGACCGCCTCACCCATTTCGACCGTTATGGAGTAGACACCTACACCGGCTACGAAGCCCTTTTGAACAAGATTTCTTCGGCCGATATTGCCAAGTTTGCCCGCAAGGTGCTTAAGGATGGCAATGCCATTACCCTCATCATGAATCCGCAAGAGTAAGTCTGCATTTCGTTGCGGAATCGGTCTTTTCCTTCCGCATACCCCATGCCCGCATCCTGCTTCACGGCACGATGCGGGCTTTTTTGTGCACCGTGTGCCTAAGTTTTTTGGATTGTAACAGGATTGTAACACCTTCGTCACACCGGCTTCACATCTCCAATTTATTTTTGCACCATGAAAACGTATCATTAACATTTAGTTTATGGAAACAGTTTATTTTGCATTTATCATTTTCCTTTTTATGCTGGCCATTTTCGATCTTGTGGTCGGTGTCAGCAACGACGCGGTCAATTTCCTTAACTCGGCCATCGGTGCCAAGGTGGCTCGCTTCAAGGTCATCTTGTGGGTAGCCACCATCGGCGTGTTTATGGGTGCTGTGCTCAGCAACGGCATGATGGACATAGCCCGTCACGGCATCTTTCAGCCCTCCATGTTCTCTTTCTACGACCTTCTGTGCATTTTCTTGGCCGTGATGGTTACCGATGTGGTGTTGCTCGATGTGTTCAACTCTTTGGGCATGCCCACCTCCACCACCGTATCGTTGGTGTTCGAATTGTTGGGCGGTACCTTCTTGCTGGCACTCATTAAGATAGCCACCGATGCCACCGGCACTCTGGGCTTTGCCCAATTGCTCAATACCGACAAGGCCTTGGCCGTCATCCTTGGCATATTCTTGTCAGTGGCCATTGCCTTCGTGTTTGGTTTTGTGGTGCAATGGTTGTCGCGTTTGGTGTTCACCTTCAACTATCGTCCGCGCCTTAAATGGGCCATCGGCTTGTTTGGGGGTGTGGCCGTAACCGCCATCATCTATTTCATGCTTATCAAAGGTTTGAAGGGGTCACCCATTATTACCCCGTCTTTCACTCAATATCTTAACACCCATACCCCAATGTTGGTGGCTTGTTGCTTTGTGGTGAGCACGGTGCTCATGCAAGTGCTCCATTTCTGTCGTGTCAATGTGTTCCGCATAGTGGTGCTCTTGGGCACGTTTGCCTTAGCCATGGCCTTTGCCAGCAACGATTTGGTCAACTTCATTGGCGTGCCTTTGGCAGCTCTTTCGGCCTACAATGATTTCAGTTTGAACGGTATGGGCGACGCCGAAGGTTTCATGATGTCTTCGCTTAACGAAAGCGCACAAACACCTTTTATATATTTGGCCTTGGCCGGCCTTGTTATGGTGCTGGCTCTTAAGTATTCCAAAAAGGCACATAACGTAATTAAGACCTCGGTCGACTTAGCTCGTCAAGACGAGGGAGAGGAAATGTTCGGCTCGTCGCGTGCGGCCCGCAGCTTGGTGCGCGGAGTCATTACGGCCTCGGATGCCGTGTCGCGTTTTGTGCCTCAAAAGCTTACCACATGGCTCAATCGCCGTTTCAATACCGACGAGGTAATTCTGGCCGATGGTGCAGCTTTCGATTTGGTTCGAGCTTCGGTCAATTTGGTGTTGGCCGGTTTGCTCATCGGTGTAGGCACCTCGCTTAAGCTGCCCCTTTCCACCACCTATGTCACGTTCATCGTGGCCATGGGTTCGTCTTTGGCCGATCGAGCCTGGACCCGTGAGAGTGCCGTGTTCCGCATCACTGGAGTGCTCAACGTAATCGGTGGTTGGTTCATTACGGCCGGAGTGGCCTTCTCGGCTTGTGCCTTGGTGGCGTTGTTTATGTATTTCGGGGGTATGGTAGTGATGTTTGCATTCGTGTTGTTGGCCGTATTCATTCTGGTGCGTAACAACCTGAAGGTGGGCCGAAAGGAGGCGGTAGAGGAACGCGACGAGTTGTTCCGCAGCATCATGGCATCCAAGGACAAGGAAGAATCTTGGTCTTTATTGAAACAACACGTGTCGCTCACCCAGCAAGAGGTGCTTCGTGCCGTGGGCGAATCGTACGAAGCGGTGCTTTGTGGGGTGCAGAACGAGGATGTGCGTCGTTTGCGCCGCACCCTACGTACGCTCGACACGCTAAAGAGCATGAAAAAGAAGTCGCGCCGACGTCAGCTTATAGGTATGCGTCGCATCGACTCCCAATTGTTGCTCGAAAAGAATACGTGGTTCCATTTGGGCTGCAACAGCGGCGATCAAATGATTTACTGCCTTAAACGTATGGCCGAGCCGTGCTATGAACATGTAGACAACAATTTTAATCCCTTGCCGCAAGAGTGCATCGACGAACTTCTGCCCATTCAGCAGCAGATGTTGGACTTCGTGCGTAGGAGCGAACGAGTGGTGGCCGAACGCGATTTTCCGGCAATAGATGCCTTGTTGAAGGAGGAGGAAGAGTATAAAGACCATATCTCGGCCGTGCGTCACAGTCGTTACGACCGTATGCACACCGACGTGCACAGCGGATTGAATGTGCAATTGGTCTACCTCAATATCCTGCAGGAGACCCAACAACTGTTGAGCGAATTGCGCCACTATATCCGCGCCTTCAAACGCTTCCAAGGATAGCCTGCAAACACACGTAGGTCTGTGCATAAACTACCCGAGCATCTCAGTACCCCTGACATGCTCGGGTAGTTGCCTTCTACATGCTCGTGTAGCCACTGCCCACACGAGCATGTGTTTTTTTGGGGCATTTACACGAGCATGAAAGGGGGTTTTGATGCACCTAAAACAAGATTTTGTTCTCAAACGTACATTATACATAAAAAAACCTAAAAAAAATAGGGATGCAATAGTGTGCTTTTCACATATTTATCCTATTTTTGCCACATGGCATTGTGCGCATTGCAGCATGAGTTGTGAGCGAACACCTTGTTTTTAACCATTACGGGATAGGGCTTGGCGCAATGCTCACCGACAACGATAAACAGCAAACAAGAGAAAACTAATTTAATATTAACTAAATTTTAATGAACATGAAAACGTGTTTACGATTTTTATTCGCGTTGATGTTTGTGGCCTTAGGCCTTAATGCTTCGGCACAAACATGGGTGGGCTCAGAAGCAGCCGCCGGCGATTATTATCTTTTGAACGTGGG
The DNA here is from genome assembly GCA_017425765.1 of Paraprevotella sp. Taxonomy (GTDB): domain Bacteria; phylum Bacteroidota; class Bacteroidia; order Bacteroidales; family Bacteroidaceae; genus Paraprevotella. The sequence continues at coordinate 7,108 of JAFOXE010000142.1, forward strand.
AACACAAGAGTTCCTGTGTGGTGGAAACAGCTGGGGAACCAAGGCTTCTTCGGGCATGAAAGGTATCTATGTAACCTTGGCCAGCAAAGGAAGCAACAAGTACACCATTTCTACAAACAAAGTTTTTGGCGGAAAGTTTTGTTATACTTTCACTAAATGAGAAAAAGAGAAAGCATGGAGGTATCATAGAAATGTGTAATAATGAAAATTTAAACAAAGTGCCTTATGGAATAAGAAAAGAAGAAATTTATAAAAATACAGAGCAAGATAAGAGGGTTCGCCGCTTTATGGCACCCACAAGAGTAGTGTGGAAGTCTGATTCCGACAAAGCGACCGTTACAGGAGAAGAAGCTTTATTTGAACCTCGCGTAAAGCAGATTCATTTTAATCCCGGACAGACGTGTATGCTCACAAGCAAGGGCGAAAGCGCCGGCATACTTTTAGACTTCGGAGTAGAATTTCACGGATATGTGAAGCTTTATATACATTCTGTAAATCCCAACAGAGTGAAGCTGAGAGTGCGTTTCGGAGAGTCCGTTTCAGAAGCGATGTCCGAAGTTGGCGGTGCCAAGAATGCCACAAACGACCACATTAACAGAGACCAGATAATAGATGTAGGCTTCCTCAGTATGCCGGAAATAGGCCCCAGCGGTTTCAGATTCGTGCGTATTGATTTGCTCGATAAGGACGCTTCGATAGGACTTCAATCTGTGCAGGGAATATTTACATACAGAGAGCTTGAATATAAAGGCTCCTTTGAATGTAATGACGAGCTTTTAAATACAATTTGGAATACGGCTGCATATACTGTACACCTTAATATGCAAGAATACGTATGGGACGGTATAAAAAGAGACCGCCTTGTTTGGATTGGAGATATTCATCCGGAGACCTCAACGATTCAGGCTGTTTTCGGATATGACGAGTCAGTAGAGAAGAGTCTTGATTTAGCTCGTGATGAGTCGCCGCTGCCAACTATGATGTGCGGAATGTCATCGTATTCTCTTTGGTGGATTATGGTGCAATACGGTTGGTATATGCAAAATGGCAACAGAGAATTTTTAGAGTCGCAAAAAGCATATATTACAGAGCTTTTGAGATTTTTTGCAAGTCGTGTTAAGGAAAACGGAGAGGAAGATTTGCCGCCCACAAGATTTGTGGATTGG
>JAFOXE010000143.1 GCA_017425765.1 Paraprevotella sp.
ATTTTAATCCACGAAAGTATCAATTGCAGAAAAGGCACCTACCTAAGGGAGAGCCGTTCTCAACAAAACCATTCTATAACCAATTATTTATAGGTGGTTCGTTGGCGATTCAGGAGATTGCTCCGCAGACTACTAAGGATATTAGGCCGGGATGGGCTTTAAATGGTTTCATCGGTTACAATTTTACTCCTTTGCATACGTTCCGTTTATCAGGTTCATATGGCGAGTATACCATTGCAGAAGAATCAGGTTTGATCAGACAAGCAACAGCCGGTATAGATTATCTTTTCAATGTAACCAATTACCTATATGGATATCGTAAACACCGTATTTTCACCATTTCCGGTATGACCGGCTTGGGTGTGATGGCATCGTATCATAATGGCAATTGGGCAAAGAGTTTGAAGGCAGAACTTGGTGCACACCTTGCTTTCCGTTTGGGCAGAAACGGAGAATTGTTTGCTGAGCCTTTTATCGCTTTGGCACAAGATAATATCGACCACTCGGGCAGCGATAATCCTTCATTTTACGATGTGTATTATGGATTGCGCTTGGGTGCTTCTATGAATTTCAGTACAGAAAAAGGATATTACGAAGACCTAAACTATAACGGAAACTACTTCTTCGATATTTCACAAGGTCTAACAATGGCCTACAGACTGAAGTTTGACGACATCGTGGCTTCGATGGGTACTAACTATACCGGTGCTATCGGTAGATGGTTTACCCCCATTATCGGTGCTCGTATATCCGGAAGCATTTCCGATTACTATTGGGGCAAAAATGTTGAGACTGCGAAGCCTGTGCCATATTCCACTGCTCGTCCCACATACGAAACACGTAATAAGGCAGCCATCTTTACCGCTCGAATGGAAATGTTATTAAACCCTATCCATTTTAGTGAACGATGGAGAAAAGAGTTTCATCGTTTCGACTTAAACTTGGCTTTGGGTGCTGAGTTTGGTGCTGTAATGAAGTACGGTCAAAGTGGTAAGAGTAGTCGAGGTTTGAATACCTACTATCGTGGTATTACGGGTGCGATGCAGTTCCTCTATAACGTAAATCATTCTACAGCTTTGTTTGTGGAGCCTCGTGGCTTGATTGTGGATTATGAACGAGAGGGCAATACTAAGTATCCGGCCTATCATGAGGATAAAATTGGAAGTGTGAACTTGGGTATCCGTGTGATGCGCCCGACAAAAGAACAAATCAAAGCACGTAATACCGAATTCACGCCGCATTTGTTTGTCGGTGGTCAAATTGGCGGCATGAAACACTTAATCAATAGTAAATTGGTGGGTGATGATTGTATTAACCTTGCCACAGCAGTTAATGTCGGTTATGAATATGCGCCTTTGGCTGCGGCAAAATTCCAGTTGGAGTACAATCGTCTGAACAGAAACGTACGCGGTTCATACAAAGCATCCACCGATGGACGTCAACGCACCTACTCAGGCGAGTGGATGCACACCTATAGCTATTTGAATATGAAACTAGGCTATCTGTTGAACTTGACCAACTTGTATCAAAAACACGATGCCGATCGTCGTTTGAATTTCTACGGACAATTTGGTCCGATGTATTCAGTTGTGGTGGGGCAGGACAGCGAGATATACAGCAAGGAGCCCGTTCGTGGTTTGCATCCTGAGTCGAATGTGAAGGATGTTACTGGCCGAGGAGCATGGGCCTTGTTTGGCGGTGCTGTGGTGGATTACCGTTTGAATGAAAAATGGAGTGTATATCTTGAGCCCGAAATTCAACACTTCCTAAAGCGTGATTTTATTGGTCGAGGAGCATTCCAAAGATTCTACGACACCTTATTTAAGTTTAGTGCAGGTGCCACTTATCGTTTCTAACGCGTGGTGCATTACTTCGATGTAGATTACTTTTGATTTACACGACGTACATCTTATAAGCACCATTACGGTGTTAAAGAAATTCCGCCCGGCAGATGTTTCTGTCGGGCGGAATTGTATGTGAATGCCGTTAACCTTTGTGGCGATTGGCACGTTTGCGTCTGATTTCAGCTTTCATTTTGGCCGATCCGGAGCCGTGTGCTCCTGTGATGTATGATTTCTTCTTGGCCTTAGTCTTTACCTTTGGCTCATCTTTCTTTGCTTTCTTGGGGCCTCCGCGGAATACAATTCCGCCTCCCATGATTACATCGTCGATGTTATCGCCACCAAATCCTGCCATGGTATTTGTGCTATGAAGTGGATTTAATTAGTGGTGGAACAAGCGTACACCGGTAAATGCCATGGCAATGCCGTACTTGTTACATGTATCAATAACATGGTCGTCACGTACGCTGCCACCAGCTTGTGCCACATACTGAACACCGCTCTTATGAGCACGTTCAATGTTGTCGCCGAAGGGGAAGAATGCGTCAGAACCCAAAGAAACACCTGTTTGAGTGTCCAACCAAGCACGCTTTTCCTCACGGGTAAGAGGCTCCGGTTTCTCGGTGAAGAACTTTTGCCATTCGCCATCGGCCAATACGTCCATGTAGTCGTCGCTGATGTAAATATCAATTGTGTTGTCACGATCGGCACGGCGAATCTTTTCTATAAACGGAAGATTCATCACTTTCGGGTGCTGACGAAGATACCAAATGTCGGCCTTATTACCAGCCAAGCGGGTACAATGTATACGACTTTGTTGACCGGCACCGATACCGATTGCCTGGCCGTCTTTTACGTAGCATACAGAATTACTCTGAGTGTACTTCAACGTAATGAGTGCGATGATAAGGTCGCGACGAGCAGCCTCGGTGAAGGTCTTGTTTTCGGTAGGAATGTTTTCAAATAAACTTGGGTCGTTCAAATTGATTTCGTTACGACCTTGTTCGAAGGTAATGCCAAAGCACTGCTTGCGTTCGATGGGTGCCGGAGTGTAGTCCGGATTGATGCGGATTACATTATAGGTTCCATTACGCTTGTCGCGTAAGATTTGTAGAGCCTCTTCGGTAAAGTCGGGCGCAATCACGCCGTCCGAGACTTCGCGTTTAATGAGTGTGGCGGTGGCCGCGTCACATGTGTCGCTTAATGCGATGAAGTCGCCATAACTTGACATACGGTCAGCACCGCGTGCACGAGCATAAGCACAAGCAATGGGGCTAAGTGGAATCTTCACGTCGTCTACGAAATAAACCTTGCTCAATGTTTCGTCAAGAGGAAGGCCTACTGCTGCTCCGGCCGGTGATACGTGCTTAAAAGAGGCGGCCGAGGGAAGTCCGGTAGCTTCTTTCAATTCTTTCACTAGTTGCCAACTGTTCAAGGCGTCGAGGAAGTTGATGTATCCCGGACGTCCGTTTAATACTTCAATAGGAAGTTCGCCCTCTTCCATATAGATGCGAGAGGGTTTCTGGTTCGGATTACATCCGTACTTAAGAGCCAGTTCTTTCATATCGTTATTGGTTGAAAAATAAATTCTATGTACCTATAGGCGGTTGTTTTCCGCCTTCTTTGCAAAGATACGATTATTCTGTTAGATGTAAAAATGCACACCTTGTTTTTTATTAAAAACACACCATGGTGTGAAGGGGTACTACACGCTCGCCTTGTTGCAACGAGCTGTACGCCTTGATGCGTCGACACCATGGTGTGTTTTGCACAGTCTTTGCAAATGTGTGTGCCGAGGGTGTGATGTTGCAAAAAGAATGTATAAATAGGTGGAAATACTTGTGCTCAAATGGTGTAATGTGTTTGAAAATTCCTTATCTTTGCCCTTTTGACGAGAAATAGCGATATGAAGATAACAGTTTTACAACGTGATATAGTTTGGGCTAATCCGGCAGCAAATCGTCAGCGTAACGACGAAGTGTTGGAACAATTGCCTGATGCCGACTTGTTTGTGATGCCCGAGATGTTTTCTACGGGTTTCTGCACAAAACCGAAAGGCATTGCCGAATCTGCATGGGGCGAAACCCTAGAATGGATGATTCAGAAGGCAGCGGCACGCAAATGTGCTATCGCCGGTAGTGTGGCCGTATGCGAAGAAGGCAAATATTATAACCGCTTTTATTTTGTACATCCCGATGGACGTGTACAATACTACGACAAGAAACATTTGTTTACCTTTGGTGGTGAGGACAAAACCTTTACATCGGGCGATAAGCGTGTGATTGTGGAGCATTGCGGCGTGCGCATATTGTTGGAAGTGTGCTACGATTTGCGTTTCCCCGTTTGGGCACGCAACCGTGGCGATTACGATATGATTCTCTACGTGGCCAGTTGGCCTACTCCCCGTGTGGAGGCATGGAGCGCATTGTTGCGTAGCCGAGCCATCGAGAATCAATGTTATGTGGCAGGTGTGAACCGTGTGGGCACCGACCCTGCGTGCGAATACTGCGGTGGTAGTGCCATAATCGATCCCTATGGCAAAACGATGGAAGAATGTGTGTGGGGGCAAGAAAGCGTGGCATCGGCTGAAATCGACATGCATGTATTGGAAGAGTTTAGAGCGAAGTTTCCTGTGCTGAACGATGCCGATGATTTTGAAATGAGAAATAAATAAAAATAGAATAATACAAACATAAAAAACCGTCTTTATGGAGAACAGAAGACTTTTATTGGGCGACGAGGCCATAGCTTTAGGAGCTATTCATGCAGGCATTTCCGGCGTATATGCTTATCCCGGAACTCCGTCCACAGAGATTACTGAGTTTATTCAGAACAATGATATTGCTCGCGAACGTGCTTTGCACAGTACATGGTGCACCAATGAGAAGACAGCCATGGAGGCTGCACTAGGTATGTCGTATGCAGGAAAGCGTGCATTAGTGTGTATGAAGCACGTGGGTATGAACGTGGCTGCCGATGCATTTGTCAACTCTGCCATCACCGGCGTGAACGGTGGATTAGTAGTGTTGGCTGCCGACGATCCATCTATGCACTCCTCACAAAATGAGCAAGATTCACGTTTCTATGGTCGTTTTGCTATGATTCCGGTGTTGGAGCCTTCAACACAACAAGAGGCTTACGACATGATGTCGTATGCATTCCAACTTTCTGAGTCCTTGAAATTGCCTATTTTGATGCGTGTGGTTACCCGTATGGCTCACTCACGTGCCGGAGTAGAGGTGAAGGAGCTACAAAACGAAAACGAACTGAATCCGGACAACGAGCGAGCACATTGGGTGTTGTTGCCCGCAAATGCGCGTCGTCAGTATGCTGCGCTTGTAGAGAAACAAGCACAGCTTGTAGGCTCTTCAGAATGTTCACCTTATAATATATATAAGCCCGCTGCCGGACGTGCACCTCTGGGTGTGATTGCGTGCGGTATAGCATATAACTATGTAATGGAGAACGTAGGTGCTGATGTGCCGGTACTTAAGGTATCTCAATACCCGTTGCCCGAGGCTCGCATCAAAGAGCTTGCAGCCAATTGCGATGCCCTCATCGTTATGGAAGACGGCCAACCGATTGTGGAAGAAACTGTGAAGGGCATGCTTTCTGCCGACTATCCTCTTTATGGTCGTCTGACCGGCCACCTTCCACGCACCGGCGAACTCACACCTGATAACGTGGCGAAGGCTCTTGGCATTGAGACGGAAGCCACATTTGCTGCTGCCGAACAAGTGGTGGGTCGTCCACCGGCCTTGTGCCAGGGTTGCGGTCACCGCGATGTATACAACGCATTGAATGCTGTAGCTGCAGAGTTCCCCGGAGCACGCATTTTTGGCGATATTGGTTGCTATACTTTGGGTGCCTTGCCTCCATTCCGTGCTATAGATAGTTGTGTGGATATGGGAGCATCTATCACTATGGCAAAGGGCGCCGCTGATGCGGGAGTTCATCCTGCCATTGCTGTGATTGGTGATTCTACATTTACCCACTCGGGCATGACCGGTTTGTTGGATGCAGTGAACGACAAGGCAAACATTACAGTGTTGCTTTCCGATAACTTGACCACAGCCATGACAGGCGGTCAAGACTCTGCCGGTACCAACAAGTTCGAAGCCATCTGTTTAGGCTTGGGTGTAGAGCCTGAGCACGTACGTGTGGTTGTGCCCATACCAAAGAATATGGAAGAAATCACCCGCATCTTACGTGAAGAGATTGCTTACGAAGGTGTATCGGTAATTATTCCTCGTCGTGAGTGTATGCAGACATTGAATCGTAAACTTCGTCAGAAAAGAAACGCAAAATAATGAAAAAAGATATCATACTTGCCGGTGTAGGAGGTCAAGGAATCCTCACCATAGCAACCATTATAGGCCATGCTGCCACACGTGTGGGCCTCAATTTGAAACAAGCCGAAGTACATGGAATGAGTCAGCGCGGGGGCGACGTACAATCAAACTTACGCTTGTCACACGATGTTATTTATTCCGATTTAATCCGTCAAGGTGCTGCCGATTTGATTATCTCAATGGAGCCAATGGAGGCTTTGCGCTACGTGTCTTTCTTGAATAAAGACGGTCGCATCGTAACTTCATCGCATCCGTTTAAGAACATTCCGAACTATCCGGATGAGGAGGCATTAGCGTCAGAGTTAGCTGCTTTGCCCGGTGCTACTTCACTTGCTATTGATGATATGGCACGTGAGAACGGCATGCCAAAGTGTGCCAACGTGATTCTATTGGGCATGGCTGCGCCCTACATTGAGATTCTTACGCCAGCGCAATTGCGCGAAAGTGTGGCTCAAGTGTTTGCCGCTAAGGGCGAGACCATTGCAGAAATGAATCTTCGTGCCTTTGATATGGGTTTGAATGCCGTTACTAAGGAATAAGCCGTATGAAGATATTTAGCGAAGAACTTGTGGACCAGGCCGTGCGTGAATTGCACGTGGCCGACTTGCAGAATGCAACCATCGGCGATGTCCTTTTGGTGGCTCAATACTTGGAGAACAAAACAGGTATTCCTTTCATCCGTATGGATCAGGGTTCCCCAGGTTTGCCTGTGAATCAAGCCGGAGTGGAAGCCGAAAAGGCCGCATTGGATAGAGGAGTGGGATCGCAGTATCCTGCCGCAGCAGGTGTACCTGAATTAAAACAAGAAGCATCGCGTTTCATTAAAGCCTTCATGAATGTTGATGTATCGCCACGTTCGTGTGTGCCCACCGTAGGCTCGGTGGCCGGTTCTTTTGGTGCATTTATCGCTTGTACACAGCGTACACCCGGAAAGGATAAGGTGCTCTTTATTGACCCCGGATTTCCTATTCAGAAATCACAATTACGTGTAATTGGTGCACAATGGGAGGAGTTCGACGTGTATAAATATCGTGGACAAGCTCTTCGTGCTAAGTTAGAGTCTTTTCTTGAGAAAGGTGATATAGCTGCCATTGTGTACAGCAACCCTAATAATCCGGCATGGATATGTTTGGAGGAAGAGGAGTTGGCCATTATTGGCGAACTTGCTACTCGCTATGATGTGGTTGTGCTCGAGGATTTGGCTTACTTCTGTATGGATTTTCGTACTGACATGGGCCATCCATTCCAACCGCCTTATCCGCCTACTGTGGCACGATATACCGATAACTATATCTTGATGCTTTCGTCTTCTAAGATATTCAGCTACGCCGGACAACGTATGGCACTTTCATGCATCAGCGATAAGTTGTTCGAGCGCCAGTTCCCGGCATTGGCAGAGCGTTACCACGATTCGGGCGTGTTTGGACCTACTTTGATTGCATCAATCCTTTATATGATTACCTCCGGATGCACAGCATCTACTCAGTATGCTTATGCCGAGATGCTCCGCTTGTCAACCGAAGGCCAAATCAATTTTGTGGAGGATACACGTGAGTATGCACATAGAGCCGAACGTATGAAGAAGATATTTACCGACAACGGTTTCCATATTGTATATGATTACGATGCCACTCAGAAGGTGGGCGATGGTTTTTTCTTTACTATAGGATATGGCAATATGACCGGAGGCGAGTTGTTGCGCGAACTTCTTTATTATGGAGTGAGCAGTATTTCTCTTGCTACCACAGGTAGTGATCAGCAGGGTGTGCGTGCGTGCACTTCAAGAATGCGCGAAGAACTCTATTCCGTGATGGAAGAGCGTATGAAGGCCTTTAACGAAGATCATAAAACAATAAAATAAACATCATAAATCATGATTTGGAATAAGAACAAAGAATGTATGAGTCGCGACGAGATGCATGCCTTGCAGAGCAAGCGTTTGCAAAAACTCGTGAACCTCGTATATCACAATGTGCCTTTTTATCGCAATAAGATGCAAGAGATGGATCTTGCACCAGAAGATATTCGTAGCATTGACGACATTGTAAAACTACCTTTCACTACGAAACAAGATTTGCGCGACAACTACCCCTTTGGTTTGCAGGCAGCACCTGCTTCGGAGATTGTTCGTGTGCATGCTTCGTCCGGTACTACAGGAAATCCTACGATTGTGGGCTACACCCGCAAGGATTTGGCCGTGTGGTCGGAAGCCATGTCAAGAGCGTTGACTGCTTATGGCGTGACGCGCGACGATACTTTTTCTGTAAGTTATGGTTATGGTTTGTTCACCGGTGGTTTGGGTGCACACTATGGTGTAGAAAATATTGGTGCCACCGTAATTCCGGCTTCTACCGGTAATACAGAAAAGCATGTACGCCTAATTCGCGACTTGAATATTACGGGTATTGCTTGTACCCCCTCCTACGCTTTGTACTTGGCCGAAACTATAGAAAAGATGGGGTTGACCAAGAACGACATCAATCTTCGCATTGGTGCTTTTGGTGCAGAGCCGTGGACAGAAAATATGCGTAAAGAGATTGAGGAGCGATTGGGATTAAAGGGATACAATATTTACGGTTTGAGCGAAATCGTGGGTCCCGGTGTTTCGTACGAGTGTCAGGAGCAGAACGGTTCGCACATTTGCGAAGATCACTACTATCCTGAAATCATCAACCCCGACACTTTAGAGCGGCTTCCTTATGGCACGCAAGGAGAACTTGTGTTTACAACCCTGACCAAGGAGGGTATGCCGGTTCTTCGTTACCGCACCAAAGATCTTTGCACCTTGATGGAAGGAACTTGTGCTTGCGGTCGTACCAATGTGCGTATGGGGCGCATCATGGGCCGCAGCGACGATATGTTGATTGTCCGCGGTATCAATGTATTCCCGTCGCAGGTAGAAAGTGTTATTTTGGAGATGCCGCAATTTGAGCCTCAATATATGTTGGTGGTGAATCGTGAAAACAATCTTGACACCTTGCAGGTGCAAGTGGAAGTGAGAAAAGATTATTTCTCCGACGATATAGGCAGCATGTTGGCCATGAAGAAAGCATTGAGCGACAAGCTCAAGAGCGTATTGTCCATCAGTGCCGACGTGAAATTGATGGAGCCGAACAGCATCGAACGTGCACAAGGCAAGGGTAAACATGTGATAGACAACCGTATCCTTAAATAATTAAATCTACAGGTTATGACAATAAAGCAGTTATCTGTATTCTTGGAGAACAAGACAGGACGTATCAACGATGTAACAAAGATTTTGGCACAGAACGGCATCAATATGCAAGCGTTCAGTATGGCCGAAACCACAGATTTCGGTATTCTACGTTTAATAGTGTCGGAGGTGGATAAGGCTGTTGAAGCACTTCGCGATGCAAGTTTTGCCGTGATGTTGACCGATGTGGTATGCATCAGTTGTCCTAACGTGGCCGGTTCTTTGTCGACTGTACTTGAGCAACTTGCCGAGAATAAAATCTTCATTGAGTATATGTACGCCTTTGCGCAAGGCGACACGGCCAACGTGGTGATTCGTCCCAACGATATAGAGCGTTGTGTGAGTGTGTTGAACGAGTGCGATTGCAACATTATTCACAAGAGCGATTTCTAGCGTACGTCTGTGCGTAAAAACACGCTCGGGTGTAGGGGTACTACACGAGTGTGTGGATATATACAAGACGAGCATCTCAGTACCACTGAGATGCTCGTCTGTTTTTTTACAATCGTGGAGCTGGAGGGAATCGAACCCTCGTCCAAACAGGGAAATCCTGTGCTTTCTACATGCTTATCTTGGCCTTCGATTTTCGTGTGCAAGCAAGACCCAAGCCACCTACTTGCACCTTATCCTCTAAAATTTCATCTGCAACGCGAGGCCGTTGCAAACTATCCCCGATTTAGCTGCACCACCATGTCGGGACGCTTCGGAGCAACAGCTCCCGGGTGATGTCTCGTCCGGGCACCTGGTGCCTGGATAAAGGTAATCTACTATACTTCGATTACGCAGCGAGAGCGTAGTTAGTTTCGCCAGATAAATTTTTGACGACTATGATTATAGAGTCCGCCGTCCGTGCTCTGCATGCTTACACAACACTCCATCCTGCTGTCAAATCCATGTCAACCCCAGTATAATGTGTTGTAAAATGAATAGAACCACCTGCTCGGCTCTATTTTTCGCAAAAGTAGTGTTTTTTCTCCACTTCACCGAACTTTTTTAGGTTTATTTGTAGTTACGTAATACTTCGTGTGGTGTACAAGTGCTAATCCTTGTTAATGAAAAAAAAAATATGCTTATTTTG
>JAFOXE010000144.1 GCA_017425765.1 Paraprevotella sp.
AAATGTTTTTTAAGCCCTTAAATTGAGAACTCGTGGTAGGTATCTTGCGGTCGGTGGCCAATAATTGCACTTTGAACACCGGATAGCTCTTACTCTTTGAGGTTGTCGGTGTAGTTTGCGCGGGCTTTTTCAGCGGTTTCCCCGGAGTACCCTTTTGTGTTGTTGGAGTGTTGGGGGGCGCGATAGTAGTTGCAGGCTTTGTTGCCGGTTTCTGTTTGGGCGTTTGCGACGGACTTGAAATGTACACATTCGAGCGCTTATACTTCAAAAAGGCATTGTAGATGCTTTGGCTCATCTTACGTGTTCCGTTTACCGAGGCAAGGAAACGTTCCTCTTCCGGTGTGGAGATGTAGCCAAGTTCAACAAGTGCGCCCGGCATGGACGTAGCTCTTAACACAAGGAATCCGGCTTGATGCACTCCTTTGTCAACACGTCCTCCTGTAGTTTTGAACTCTTGTTGAATGAGTCGCGCCAGCTTCACACTTTGCTCCATGTTCTTATCTTGCATGAATTCAAATATGATGTAGCTTTCGGCCGATTTCGGATTAAAACCTTGGTATCGTTCCTCATAGTCGTTCTCGATGAGGATGGCCGAGTTTTCGCGTTTTGCCACCTCAAAGTTGGCATCGGCACGGGCAATACCGAGGGTGTACGTTTCCGCACCTTTTATTTTCACGCCTTTGGGTAGGGCATTGGTGTGGATGGAGATAAAAAGATCGGCTTTTGCCTTATTAGCTATTTCGGCACGTCGCTCCAGAGGTACGAATACGTCTTTCTTTCGGGTGTAGATAACCTTTACGTCCGGACAATTCTTTTCCACCAATTTACCGAAGGCAAGGGCTACGGCTAAATTGATGTTTTTTTCTTTGGCAGTTCGGCCCAATGCACCGGGGTCACGACCTCCGTGTCCGGCATCGATGACTAGCGTAAACGGACGATTTGCAGCCAAAAGTTGGCTGCCAGCAAAACCATTCTTTCCTATGATTACCCATAGGAAGAGTAAAATAATGGTACAAAGTATGCGAATTACGTGCTTCATTTTTGATGTTTCGTTGCAAAATTAGTGATTTTTTCGCAGAGAAAGGCTTTGCTCCTCGCTGTTTTTTCTGATTCTGAACATGTTTGCTACTAAAACTCCATCTTCTTTTTCGTGTATTGCGACATAGACCTCTTATGCACGTCTTGTCGTGTCCGGATGTGCACCACATCCTTTTTCAAAAGACACGCTCGTGTAGATGCACATCACACCGTGGTGTAGTTGTATGTTAGACGAGCATCTAATAGGGTTTCATATGCTCGTGTGTTTTTCGTATGGCGAGCATGTGGATTTTGTGCGGTGGAAACGGCATAATGGATATACGTCGGTGGGTTGATTATAAGGATGATGCGACACGAGCTTTTAGTAATAAAATGTGTGCATTACTTGTACCAAGGAAAAAGGTTTTTTATATTTGTGTAGTTGAATCGTAGAGGAAATCAATATGAAAAATACTTGTCGTTTTATGTATAGAATTTTTACACTTCTTATCTGTATGGTGGGCATTGGTTCGTTCGCAAACCTACAAGGACAGCCCAAATACAATATAAAAAAAATACAAAAGGAACACCTAAATCGAGGTGTAGTGGCTGTGCGTGCCTCGGCCGATACCGTGGCAGTAAGTTGGCGCTATTTGCAAACCGACGCTCCGGATGTGGCTTTTCATGTGTATCGCAACGGAGAGCAAATTACACAAACTCCTGTGTCAGAGAGTACTATTTACTATGATTACAATCCAAGCAAGGAGGTGGCTGTTTATGAGGTAAAACCGGCAGAGGTGTCACGTAAAAAGGCCCAAAAGGAGGGAGGAAAATGGGTGCTCCCGGCAGAGTCCCCCATGGGCTACCTTTCTATCCCATTGGATAAACCAGAAATTGTGCCGATGCCCGATAACGAGAAGTATACTTACTTGCCAAACGATGCTTCGGCAGCAGATTTGGATGGCGACGGCGAACTGGAAATCGTTTTGAAGTGGGACCCGACAAATTCTCACGACAATGCACACAGCGGATTCACCGGACCGACTTATATTGATGCCTATAAGTTTAATGGAAAACGCCTATGGCGTATTAACTTAGGTCGTAATATTCGTTCGGGTGCACACTATACCCAATTTATGGTGTACGACCTAGATGGTGATGGATGTGCCGAGGTTGTGATGAAAACGTCCGACGGAACGATAGATGGTAACGGTAAGGTTATTGGCGACTCGGCTGCCGACTATCGTATGCAGCATGGTCATGTTAAGGGCGATTTGCCGGAGGGTAGTGAAATGCCTCGTGGCCGTGTGGGTTATATTGCTTACGGAAGGGAGTATCTCACGGTGTTCAACGGGAAAACAGGTGCTGCCATGCACACTATCGACTACATCCCCGAGCGTGGCGACTTACGGGCATGGGGTGACAATTATGCTAACCGCAGTGAGCGCTATTTGGCTTGTGTGGCCTATCTGGATGGAGTGAGGCCCAGTGTGGTGATGTGTCGTGGATATTACACTCGTTCTGTGTTGGCCGCTTTTGATTGGGACGGGAAAGAACTGAAGTCTAGGTGGGTGTTTGACAGTAACGATGAACGTCATCGCACTTATGCCGGACAAGGCAATCACAACTTAAGAGTGGGTGATGTGGATGGCGATGGATACGACGAGATTGTGTATGGGTCATGCTGCATCGATCACAATGGCGAGGGTTTATATAATACCCGAATGGGACATGGCGATGCCATGCACTTGACCCGATTTTTGCCGGAGGCTGAGGGACTGCAGGTGTGGGACTGCCACGAGAATCGTCGAGATGGTTCAACACTACGCGATGCCGCTACGGGTAAGGTGTTGTTTCAAATACCCCACAATACTGACGTAGGTCGTTGCATGGCAACGGATATTGATCCTACAAGTTATGGATTGGAAATGTGGTCGTCGGCTTCAGACGGAATACGAAACAGTAAGGGTGAGGTAGTTCACCCTTCTCCCAAAGGGCTCTCCATCAATATGGCCGTGTGGTGGGATGGTGATTTGTTGCGCGAATTACTCGATCGTGAAAAGGTAAGTAAATACAATTGGAATACCGGCGAATGTAGCACTATTGCATACTTCGAGGGTTGCCGATTTAACAACGGAACAAAGAGCAACCCTTGTTTGCAGGGCGATTTGTTGGGCGATTGGCGTGAGGAGGTATTGACACGTACCGAGTCAGGTGATGAACTGAGGTTATACGTGTCGACATTACCTACGAAGTACCGTTTCCACACATTCTTGCATGATCCTGTTTATCGTCATGGCATCACTACTCAGAATGTGGCATACAACCAGCCCGCCCAACCAGGATTTTATTTTGGAGCCGAGTTAGAACATTCGGGAAAAGAGTTTCGTGGATATATGTTCCCTGCGAAATAAGAGGGTAGATACGAAGTAAGGGGCTTTCTGCGGATGTCATCCTAACAGAAAGCCCCTTACTTTTATGAAGTGCTTAAATGAGCGTCATGCCGGCCTCGGCACATTCTTTTCTCATTTCCACAGGCCAAATGCTGGATTGCGTTTCGCCTATGTGTGCTTTGTTTAAGAGTATCATGCACAATCGACTTTGACCGATACCTCCACCAATGGAAAGAGGAAGAGAGCCTTCCAATAAGCGTTTGTGGAAATAAAGTTCCTTACGATCTTCCTTGCCACTGAGTTTAAGTTGGCGCAACAAGGCCTCCTTGTCCACGCGAATACCCATAGACGACAATTCGATGGCACGATCCAAAATAGGATACCAAATGAGTAAGTCACCATTCAAACCTGCTAGGCCATTCTCGGCCACAGTGGAGTAGTCGTCGTAGTCGGGGGCACGCATGTCGTGTTCCTCGCCGTTGCTCAACTTACCACCAATGCCAATGATGAATACCGCGCCATACTCTTTGCAGATGGCAGTTTCGCGCTCCTTTCCTGTCATGTTCGGGTATCGCTGCAACAATTCTTCAGCATGTATAAAGTGAATCTCCTCGGGTAAGAACGGTTGAAGTTGAGGATAGGTTTCGCAGATGTAGAACTCGGTGCGTAGGATAGCCGAGTAAATACGTGTAACAATCTTTTTCAAATATTCTACGGTGCGATGTTCGGGTTGAATAACACGTTCCCAATCCCATTGGTCCACATACAACGAGTGCAGATTGTCCATCTCCTCGTCGGCACGAATGGCGTTCATATCGGTGATGATACCATAACCCGGAGCTATTTCGTATTCAGCCAACGTTACACGTTTCCATTTGGCGAGCGAGTGCACCACCTCGGCCACTGCATCCCCCATGTCTTTAATTGGGAACGACACCGGGCGTTCAACTCCGCTTAAGTCGTCGTTCATGCCCAGACCGCGCAACACAAACAAGGGGGCAGTTACTCTGCGCAAGCGCAATTCACTGGATAAGGTTGTCTGGAAAAAATCCTTCACCTTCTTGATTCCCAGCTCGGTTTGCTTCAGGTCTAAAAGCGAATGATATGATTCTGGTTTTATTAGTTTGCTCATTTTGTTATGTATTCTTTTGTATTAGCTTAATTTTTGCCGTGCAAATATAATAGTTTTTATCAAAGTGTCAATAGAAAAACGATGATTTTGTCTAAATGTTTGTTTTGTGCGCGTTATAAATAAATATATGATATTGTACCTATGTATTTTTTTACTACTTTTGTGTTCCCAATCAAGGCTCCGTAGCTTAGCTGTATAGAGCGTCAGATTCCGGTTCTGAAGGTCGAGGGTTAGAATCCCTCCGGGGTCACCAAAGGGCATAACATCGTATAGGGTGTTTGCCCTTTTTCTTTTTTAAGGTGGATTTCAGCTACTCTTTTCTACGGATTGAAGATGTGCTTCCGAATTTTCTTCGTTGAAAATTAGTATTATCGTGCATTTGTTTCCATAAAAAAGTATACTTTTACGAATCAGTAGTAAGTGTTAACCCTTAATAATCAATATGTGTATGAAAAAGCTTTTAATTGTTTTGGTGCTTTGTTGCTTTTCGCACATGGTGTGTGCCCAGCATATAGAATTCAAGAATATACCGTTGAATGGCGAGATTCTGGACTTCACCGAGAAGATGCGTGAAGGAGGTTTTAAGTTGCAGAAGAAGATGACGGACGATCTTTATTATATATATAAAGGTACGTTTGTGGGCAATTCGGCCTATGTACGTGTAGACTATACACCCAAAACACATACGGTGTATCGCATTCAGGTTACGCCCAAACATGTGGATATACCAACATACGTGGATTCATTGACCACACATTATGGTAAGGAATATGTTCAAAATGCAAAAGGATACCAGTGGTCTTGTGAGTATGGTGGCATATATTTCTTTACGCCCGAAAGCAAGGATCCTACCTTGGTAATCATGGATGCCGTTGGCATACAAAAGCTTAAGGAAGAACGCGAGTAAGGATGTTATTTTCATCCGGTGTACAAAATAAGGTGGCATAACGAAACAGTCCTCGTTATGCCACCTTATTATATATAGTGCATTTTATTCTACTGCAACTTTTCGGTTGCCCACAATGTAGACTCCTTTTGAAAGTCCGTGTAGGGCTTTGCCTTCGGTCACTTGGCTGCGGATGCAGAGGCCTTGAAGGGTGTACACATCAACCAGATTGGAAGGCGAGTAGGGCAATATGTCCTTTATACCGTCAACCACGGGTGCAGGCTTTTGCCACAAACGTATATCGTCAAGATAAAGTCGGGTGTTGTTGGCTGCTCCTACGGCTTGGGTGGTGCGTAGTCCCATGCTTAGAGTTACCTTGGTGCTTTCGTTCAACGTAAAGGCACATGAGATGCGTTCCCAATTGTTGCTCACTGAAGGATAGTAGTAAAATGTTTCGTTGCCGATGCGCAAACCAC
>JAFOXE010000145.1 GCA_017425765.1 Paraprevotella sp.
AATTCTTCGTCTACATCGTTCGGTAGATTGATGGTAACACTGATAGAATGGTCTACCCACTTTTGGATTCTACCTTGCATCTTAACCTTCATCAACCAGTCAACATCATTCGATGTAGCTTTATTGTATGGAGATTGAGCAACCAAGTTGTCGATTTCTTCTTGAGTGTAGCGCTTTTGGGTGTCGAGTCCGTTGGCTTCCATCCAAGTAAGGAACTTGTGATGGTAAACGATATATTCTTCGAATGCGTCACCTGTTTCGTCTACGAAATCCACATGTACTTGTGGGTCGTTCGGGTTCACTTTTCTTCTACGCTTGTATACTGGCATAAAGACTGGTTCGATACCCGATGTGGTTTGAGTCATCAAACTGGTTGTGCCTGTAGGAGCGATGGTCAAACAAGCAATGTTGCGACGACCGTATTGCTTCATTTCTTCGTACAAGGCAGGATCTGCTTCCTTGATACGGTTTACAAATGGGTTATTCTTTTCTCTTTCCCAATCGTAGATAGCGAATGCACCACGTTCCTTAGCCATGTTAACGGAAGAACGGTATGCTTCTACGGCTACGGTCTTATGTACTTTTTCAGAGAAGCTTGTGGCTTCTTCGGTGCCGTAACGTAATCCCATTGCTGCAATCATATCGCCTTCAGCAGTAATACCTACACCTGTACGGCGTCCTTGACCACTCTTGTTGTAAATTTTTTGCCATAAGTGTCTTTCCGCGCTCTTTACTTCTTCGTTTTCTGGGTCGGACTCGATTTTCTCCATAATCTTTTCGATCTTTTCCAATTCAAGGTCGATGATGTCGTCCATGATGCGTTGGGCCAAACCTACGTGTTTCTTGAACAAGTCAAAATCGAAGTAAGCGTCTTTAGTAAATGGATTTACTACGTACGAATAAAGATTGATAGCCAACAAACGGCAAGAATCGTATGGGCAAAGTGGAATTTCACCACATGGGTTGGTAGAAACGGTACGATAGCCGAGGTCTGCATAGCAATCAGGCACAGATTCGCGCAGGATAGTGTCCCAGAATAATACTCCTGGCTCAGCCGACTTCCATGCGTTGTGTACAATCTTTTTCCACAAAGCTGTAGCGTCGATTTCTTTGGTTACTTGTGGTTCTGTAGCATCTATAGGGTATTGTTGTACGTATGGAGTTCCGTCTACAGCTGCTTGCATGAAGGCGTCGTCTAGTTTTACTGAAACATTGGCACCTGTAACCTTGCCTTCTGTCATCTTTGCGTCGATGAACGATTCTGAATCCGGATGCTTGATGGATACGCTCAACATCAATGCACCGCGACGACCGTCTTGAGCTACTTCGCGGGTAGAGTTGGAGTAACGTTCCATGAATGGAACCAAACCTGTAGAAGTCAATGCCGAGTTCTTTACCGGTGAACCTTTCGGACGGATGTGTGATAAGTCGTGTCCAACGCCACCGCGACGCTTCATCAATTGAACTTGTTCTTCGTCGATGCGGATGATAGCGCCATAGGAGTCTGCGGCACCTTCCATACCGATAACGAAACAGTTGGACAATGAAGCTACTTGGAAGTCATTACCAATACCTGTCATTGGGCTTCCTTGAGGAACGATGTATTTGAAATGGTCGAATAATTCGAACAATTCTTGTGCGCTTAACCCATTGGTGTATTTAGCTTCCACACGAGCTACTTCGTTGGCAAGACGCCAATGCATATCTTCCGGAGATTGTTCGTAGATGTTTCCGAAAGAATCCTTTACTGCATATTTGTTGACCCAAACTCTTGCAGCAAGTTCATCGCCTTTGAAATATTCCAATGATTTGGCAAAGGCTTCGTCGTAGGTGTACGTTTGTTTTTCCACTTATTTTTAGATTTAAAAGTAAATTATTCGTTTTGTTGTAGGTGATTTTGTTTGATTAATAAATGCGACTGCAAATCTATATATGTTTTTGATATTGACAAAATAAAACACAAAAAAGTTATTAACAATTTTGAAAGTTTTCCGTTTTATATTGTTAATTGCTTGAATGTGAGTTTTTTTGTGGGTTCGTAAAGCTGTAAAAGTTTTCCTTTTTGAAAAAGTGGTGTATTTGATTGCTTTGTGTAATGTGTTTTTGTGGTTGCTCTGCGAAATCTCTGTTTTTAGAAAGTTTGTGTATGTAAACCTGCTTTTGTATATTTGCAAAAAACAAATGATTATGGATTTTATAAAGAATAGACGGACAATTCGTAACTATCAGCAAAAGGATATTCCTGCTGAGTTGTTGAACCAATTGTTAGAAGAGGCTTTCCGAGCTTCTACTATGGGAAATATGCAGTTGTATAGTGTTGTGGTAACTAGAAGCACGGAAATGAAGGCTAAATTAGCTCCATCGCATTTTAATCAACCTATGGTAACTAAGGCTCCAGTAGTGTTGACTTTTTGTGCGGATTTTAACCGCTTCAGTAAATGGTGCGAATTTCGTGAAGCTGAACCAGGTTACGATAACCCGATTTCTTTCTTAAATGCTGCTTCTGATACATTTGTCTGCACCTTTCTCTCCTCCCATAGGGAAGAAGAAAAAGATCATCAAACCTATCATCACAATATAATAGAGCCAA
>JAFOXE010000146.1 GCA_017425765.1 Paraprevotella sp.
AGGCGCTCAATTGTTTTAACTTCCTCTATGTAACTCAAGCGGACATACGGTGCCAAATAGAAATCGAATGCAGGGATGGCCTGACCACCATGCATTTCATTTTGCACTGTTTCCATCGAGATGCACGCCATAATTGAGGCCGTTTCGATGCGTTTTGTAGGTCTGGATTCACCATGTCCAGCAATGAATCCATGGTTTAATATCTTGTCAAGTGGATGTTGTATGCATGTTAGCGATTTGGTAGGATAATAATCCTTATCGTGGATGTGCAGGTAATTGTTGCGGATTGCCCACAAGGTTTGTTCCGAGAGTAGATAATCGTCTACGAAGGGTTTGGTAGTTTCGCTTGCAAACTTCATCATCATACCGGCCGGAGTATCGGTATTCATGTTTGCATTTTCGCGTGTTACATCGTTCGACTTGGCTTCTACAATTTCCAAGAACATCTCTCTGGTTTTGGCTTTTCGTGCAATGCTTCTTCTGTTGCGATAGGCAATGTAACTTTTGGCCACTTCCTTACGTGGCGACTTCATAAGTTCCATTTCCACCATATCTTGGATTTCTTCTACCGACACTTGTTCGTTACCACGATATTCTATTCGATCTACAATTTTGTTCACGAGGGTATCGTCTTCTCCTTGTTCGGTTGTAAGCATAGCTTTGCGTATGGCTGCTGCAATTTTCTCGCGGTTGAAACCCACGATTCGCCCGTCACGTTTAAGTACAGTTTGTATCATATTCTTTTCTTTTGTTGATAATATCAGCCCATGATACTTGCGGGGAAGAAACAAAAAGTCCGTACATTGAATACAGATTATATTTTGACGCTCTATCTCCCGAAAGCATCTGAATAAGGAAGAAGGCAGGTCTTCTGACTTGTTTCGTCCGTGCGGCCTTCCCGCTTTTGGCAGTGACCGTATGTCGGCACGGAGCATAATGAAACTTACAGCTACGGGTATAGTCTCGGATTTTCACCGACGTTCCCTTTTCATTTGTGGCTGGTAGTCCCGTTGCACAAACACCTTAATCCATCTACAAAGATATGAATTAAATGAGAAGATTCGTTCACTTATCTCAAATATTTTCAGAGATAATATGTTAAAGGCTTCGGAATGATTTGATTTATTTTTTCATTAGGTGTTGTAAGGTGGTGCATGCTAAGATGCTAGCCAATACCACACCCAGAGTATTGGCCAACAAGTCCCACCAATCGCCACTTCGGCAGGTTGTGGCATATTCTTGAAGTAATTCGAGGATTCCACTGAGTATTACGGGCATAAATGTTGATATGCACCAGGTGGTTATGTTCTTGCAACTGTGCTTGTCTTGCCTAAGACATTCAAACCACAACACTAGGCTAAATCCTCCATACATCGCTATATGTGTCCACTTGTCGATGAAAGGAACGTCGTTAAGTTTTGTTTCCGGAACAGGCATTAACGATAAAAAAAGAATGACGCAGAGGATGAAACTGCTAAAAGGATATGATTTTAAAGTCATCTTTAACATCATCTTAGAGCGGGTTTAACAACTTGTTTATTGCAAAAGTAGTAGAAAAATTTGTAATTTTGTTGCATTCTATTGAATCTTACGAGAATAACATAATTATGGCAGTACAAGAAAGAGCGAATTTTGGAAGTAAATTGGGTGTTATTTTGGCCTCAGCGGGTTCGGCAGTGGGGCTTGGCAACATATGGCGTTTCCCTTGCGAAGTGGGCGAAAACGGAGGAGCTGCTTTTATTTTGGTGTACCTCATCTGCGTGGTCTTTTTGGGTGTTCCTGTTATGGTGTCCGAATTCCTTATCGGACGTCATTCTCGTTCCAATACTGCCACGGCTTATAAGATACTTGCACCCGGTACACCTTGGCATTTTGTAGGTTTGATGGGTGTATTTTCCGGATTCCTAATTCTGAGTTATTATATTGTGGTTTGTGGATGGACTTTAGAATATGCATGGACTGCGGCATCGAATGGTTTCTCACAAGTCGGAGATGCTATGGATTATACAGCTTTCTTCAACAACTTTGTAAGTAATCCTTGGAAACCTCTTTTATATCTTGCTGTATTTATGTTGATAACACACTACATTGTGGTGCGTGGAGTTAAGGAAGGAATTGAAAAGTTTTCGAAGGTGATGATGCCCATGCTTCTGCTTATTATTGGCGTATTGGTGGTGTGCTCTTTTTCAATGCCGGGTTCAGTTAAGGGATTAACTTTCCTCTTGAAACCAGATTTTGGTAAGATTGACACTGGAGTAGTGTTGAGCGCGATGGGGCAAGCCTTTTTCTCGTTGAGTTTGGGTATGGGCTGCTTATGTACCTATGCTTCCTACTTTACTAAAGAGGTCAATTTGATGAAAACAGCGGGTAGTGTGGTCGTTATTGATACATTGGTAGCGGTCATGAGTGGTTTTATTATTTTTCCGGCGGTGTTCTCTGTACCCGGTCTTATCCCTAATGCAGGGCCAGGGCTTGTTTTTATTACCCTTCCAAATGTATTTAACATAGCTTTTGGCAACTATCCATTTTTAGGCTATGTATTCTCCGTCATGTTCTATGTGTTGTTGATATTGTCTGCTCTTACATCCACTATTTCTATGCACGAGGTGGCAACGGCTTATATTCACGAAAAATTCAAGATGACTCGTGCAAAGGGTGCCTTTGTGGTAACGAGTGTATGTTTGTCTTTTGGGGTGTTGTGTTCACTCTCTTTTGGTGTTTTGAGCGACATGACAATTGCAGGTTTTACCTTATTTGATTTCTTTGACTATGTTTCTGCTAAGTTCTTGATGCCTTTGGGAGGTATGCTTATTTCAATCTTCACAGGATGGTATCTCGACCGAAAAATGGTGTGGGAAGAGATTACAAATGAGGGCAGATTGCGTGTACCCATGTTCAAATTTTACATATTCCTACTTAAATATGTGGCTCCGTTGGCCATTGGTGCCATTTTTGTACACGAACTTATTAAAGCATAGACTTCATGTTTTGGAAGTTGGGCAAGTACCTCTACATGTCGCGAGCAGATCGTTTAGGTTGCTTGTGGTTGATGGG
>JAFOXE010000147.1 GCA_017425765.1 Paraprevotella sp.
ACTTCTGTCGTTAACATCAAGACATCTCTTAAAGAAAATCTTTTGTGTGTCTATTCCCAATGAATTCCCTTGAAATATATGATTATCAATAATTGAAGCCAAAAGGTTATTCGCCTGAATAGGCCTTCGTACAGAAATCCCTTATGTAATGCTTGATGCCAACTACACATGGAATCCTACCAAAGAAATTAACGTCTATATGTTAGGGTTTACCGACAATGGCGCAACATATTCACAAATCAACCCTGAGAAAGTACACATGCTGAGAGGTTCACGTCTTAAAAAGAAAATTAAAGGCTCACAACTTTATGCTGTCTATTTCCCGGGCGAACTGCAGGGTATGTGCGTTACCGGCTATTACGATGGATTCAACCACACCGAAGAAGCCTTGCTTCCTGGTGTAGACTATATTTTACAAGAATATGTCTATCCACGCTTCAATTATGTAGACACCGACCAACCCATAAAATCGGGCGGATACCTAGTGCAATTCGTAGACAATATGGACGGATGCAACATCACAATGACATTCAACGAGCATCAGCTACAAGGGGAAACAGAACTGCCCTACTTTATGTCGGGAAACACTAGTGGAGCGAACTTTGCCCCAGCTAACAGATTTTACCGCTTCAACGAAACCACACAATGCTTTCACTTGACAAGCGGTGAGGCAGTGAAGCCATTTGAGGCCTACATTGCCACCGATGCAACCGTACCGGTTCAAAAGATTGTTCCTAATGGTATTTCTACAGGTATCAAACGCCTTTACGCCAACAACGGAGCTAGAATCAGCGTCTGCCCTACCGAAAACGGAATAATCATTTATGCCTCAGAAGAATCTTTCATAGATATCTACACCACAAACGGACGTATGTACAAGAAAATCATGTTGAAAAAGGGACAAAATACTACAACATTACCCAAGGGTATTTATTTGGTCGGACAACAGAAAGTGATTGTAAAATAAGACTACACCCGTTCAAGGCAGATGAGGGAATGCACAGTTGGTGCATTCCCTCTTTTTGTTGTAAATGTAAAAATAAGTGTAAAAACACCCTCCAATTTTCTTCAAGAATTTAACATTTTGTGCACGCCACCACGTTAAATAGTGTTAACATAGAACACAAAAGAATAGCATATCATCATGTGTTATATAATAAAGCATTAAATTTGCTAGATAAAGTATATTCGGTAAGAAGTATAGAATAAAATAACTAAATAAAAATCAAATTTAATGTGTATGAAAAACCGTTTAAGCAAATTCTGTAAGCCAGCAAGTCGACTGTTGTGCTTACTAGCAGCCTGCGGACTAACGTACTCCTGCACGGACGATTACAAGCTTGATGATGAAAAGCCGGCCGACTTGAGTTCTAGCATCTACCAAGGTCTGCTCCAAGGTTTGAAGAAAGGCGAATCATTCAGCACTTACCTGCGTTTGATTAGCGACCCGGATGTGAATCCGGACAACGTAAGACCATTGACAGAGGTTCTTAACCGTACCGGTTCTAAGACCGTGTTTGTGGCAAACGACAAAGCCTTTCAAGAGTTCTTCAAGAACAATGAAAAATTGCCTGAAGCCGATCCTTGGCACACAGCAACAAGCTATGAAGCTTTAAGTCCGGCACAAAAGAAGTTGCTCATCCACTGCAGCATGCTGAACAATGCCATCGTTATGGAAAACCTTGCCAGCAGTGAAGCATCTGGTTACAACTCGCCTGTTCGCGGTGAATATTTGCGAAGAAATACCGACGTAGCTTTAACCGACTCCATCAGTTACTTGAACGGAACACAAATTCCATATCACTACAACACTAAAGGTGAGAAAGACTATTGGGCACGTTTCCGTTCAGAAGATGCCAACGACAAAAACAAAGGTATCCACTTAGTAAACGATGGTACTGCTTCGATGATGATTCACTTTACTAATGAATATTTGAAGAAAAATAATATTACCGACGAAGACTTCTACATCATTATGGGTTCTCATCGCACTACAGAAGATGCACACATCTATGATAGTAAGATCAACCCACAAGCAAGAGATTACGTATGTGAGAATGGTTACATCAACATGATGGACAAGGTAATTAAACCACTCCCTAACATGGCCGAAGTAATCAGAACCAATGGTAAGACAAACATTTTCAGCCACATGTTGGATCGATTCTCTGCCCCATTCTACAACGACGCGGTAACCAAGGCTTATAAAAACCTACACCAAGATTTCACTGACTCTATATTCTCAAAGGCATACTTCTCCTTAATGTCTGCCGATTATAGTTCTGTAGGTGCAAATGCAGGTGCACACTCTCCATTAACAATTGGTCCTGACAAGTTGCCATTTACACAAGACGTAGCCTTGAAATTCGATCCAGGATGGAATGCCTTCTACGACGAAGTAAGAAAGGAACGTGACATGGCAGCCATGTTCATCCCATCGGATGAAGTCCTTAAGGAATACTTCGCCAAGGGCGGTGCCGGTTGGATTTTGATTGAAACCTATTGCGAAGATCCGGGGCCAGAAGCTCCACAAGAAACTTTAGAGGATCTTTACAAGAAGATTGACCAAATCCCTTTGGACCGTATCCAATCGCTTATTAATGTAATCATGTTCCCATCGTTCAGCGGCAGTGTTCCTAGCAAGATGCTTACACTAAAGGACGATGCGCAAGAGCAACTATTCTACACAGAAGACCTTAATAAAATCGACACTGTATTACTTGGTTGCAATGGCGCGGTATACGTAATGAAGAAAGTATATGGTCCTGCCGACTTCACATCAGTTGCAGCCCCAGCCTTCATCAGCAAGACCAATAACATCGTAAGTTGGGCAATCTACAACGGTGCGAAAATCTCTTCAACCAATCCCGACTACATGGGTTTGAACTACTATGCATATCTTAAGGCGATGCGTTCTGAATTTACATTCTTCATTCCTACCGATGAAGCTTTGAAATTCTACTACGACCCAATTTCTATGCAGACCCAAAGAAAACGCGTCTTAGAACTAATCTATAAGCCTATAACAACCGGAACGGGTATTCCTGTTCAAGCGAAGGTATATAGATATGATGTAAATACGGCTAAAAAGGGTGGTTCGTACATGGGTCAATCCTTCGGAGAACAAGACGAAATGGTGTCACGTTTGAAGGACATCCTAGAATCACATACTATCGTACATGATGGTACCAACCCAATTGAAGGTAGCCAGAACGAATACTATTTAACCAAGAACTTCTCTACTGTAAAGGTAGTACGTGACGAAAATGGTAAGGTAAGCCAAGTATTGGGAGGTTTCCAACTTGACAACCTCAACGCAGGTCTCACCGATGGTACAACCGGTAGCTCTTCTTGTAACGTAATACAAGAGTATGGTCAACAAAACGGAACAGCAATGACTTTGGATGCTCCTATCATCCCAACCAGCCATAGCGTATACCACGTAATGAAAAACACATTGGATGAAAACGGTGAAAATCCGTTTGAACGCTTCGATGAACTTTGCAGCGTTGACCCTCAAATTGTGCGTGCTTGTGGTCTTGTTGACGAATCAAAATTAACCACTCAACAACAAGCTAACCAAATCAAGAAGTACAACATTTTCGTAAAAGATAACGGTACAGACTATAACGTACAATTCTTCAACAACTATCACTACACCGTATTGGTTCCA
>JAFOXE010000148.1 GCA_017425765.1 Paraprevotella sp.
GTATTTCCTTTATCGACCACTCCGTCATGGAGCCATCCATATAGCCAGATGCAGCAAGATAGTGCTGAGCATCGGAGTTATATATTTTGGTGTCCAATGTATATAGTCCATTCGGAAGTTCTTCTACTATTACATCCAATCCTGTTTCTGCCAAAGAGGCTTGGGTTCCCCATGAGTTAGCTGCAGTTAGAAAGAGGTTCGTGGCTACATTCTTTATATAATACACTCCGGAATCTAATTTCTTCTTCTGTGCTCCATAGTACGTTAGGCTAAAATTGTCGAATATGGTCCAATCTTCGTCGTAAGGAGTAAGTTTTCGCATACCGATTTTAAGATCTCCCGGTTCTGTTAAGGTAAATTCTACCGAAATTCCCGTATAGAAACCTTTTGTGTTGAATGCGATGTTGGCATCGTCCACGTTATTTGGATAGGCTCTGTAATCTTCACCGTAGCTTTCTTCTGAGAAGATACATGCAAAGGGAGTTGATGCTTCGTTCATATATAGTTGAGCCAACACTTCATCCGTATTGTTCAGATGAGCCTCGTATGCCGGCCCTCTATTTCCGTAGCGGTAGAAGCCTTGGCATGAAAGTACGTACTTGCCGGCCGGCATATCGCGCAATACCTGGTAATTGTCGAAGGTCTTGTTCCATTGCTCGGCCACACTTCCATTTGCTGCCGTAAAGGTGGTTCCTTCCCAACCGTCACCTCCGTTTGAGAAGTCGGCATTGGCAATGAGATAGGTGCAATCTATAGGGTTGTCCTCTGTGGCTCCCTCCAGATTTTCTTCTTTATAGATGGCGTCAGCATCCAATAAACCTTGATAGGCCTTTGGTAATTCTTTGGCCAATTCTGTTACAGATGTGAGTTTTAGTGCAGCTTCGGCATTCGCTATAGGCTCGTCAAACAAAGATGTTCCACTGTTTTGTTGCTTCTCCTTATATAAGGGGAGCGATAGTGTAAGTTGGTTCCATATCTCCAGCATTTTATATTCTTCTTCTGTTAGAGTCATGAACGAGCCGTGTTGGAAAGCCCCTGTTCCTTGCAGATTGGTAGATGATGAAGTGTTGAGGCCTATATGGTCAGTTTCACAAACTTTGTAAGCACTTCCACCGGAATAGCGCATGTAATAGAGGTTGTAAACATCTTCGTTTATTCGTCTAATTACGCTGGAACCTTCCACCTGTTCGCTACCTTCGTTGGTCACGTGGGTAATATCTGTCCACGTGCCTCCCACCAGTAGCGGCGAGGTTGCCTCATACACACCTCGGTCGGTTCCGTTTGCGGCCTCGCGCTTGTAATACATGTGATACAGACCATCATACGGATTTAGCACGATGTCGGCGTCAATCACCGAGAATCCCGGGTCAAAGAAGATGCGGGGCTGGGTTAAGGTCTTAAAGTCGGCATCTGCATACGAGTAGTAAATTTTATCGTAGGTGTCGCCCTCATTGGACGAAAGTAAGGAGTAGTATACTAAATATGCATTTTTACTGCTGTCCCAAATCATCTGTGGAGCCCACACACGATTTATCTTGGCATATTCTGAGTCAGAATTATAAAATCCTGTCACGGCTTCGGGGTCAGAAAAGATGCTTTTGCCCAAACGAAAATCAAAAGTAGTACTTTCCCAATGAATCATGTCGGTGGAGCGTAACAGGTCCATGCCGTAGTTATTCCAGCGTCCGGTTTTGGCCACGCACATATCGGTAGTAGCCATGAGGTATTGGTTTTCACGTTCTCCACGAAGGATGAATGCATCGCGGGTTCCGCCTTCTATTCGTGCCAACTCGTCGGTGTCAAAAACTTCTGCTCCTCCCAAGAGCACTTGAAATCTTTTTCCTAGGTCTTCTTTTGTGCCTAAAGCGAAGTTCGTGATTTCTTTTCCCGAGTTAATGAAACAGTACAAGTAACCATATCGGTTGTCGTCAGGAGCCAAATTCACGGAATATTCAACGTCGGCCACGGTCTTGTCTGGAAAGGTTACGTGTGCTATCAACGTGGCCGCCTGAATACCTTTATCTTGTGGCAGTGTATTGACCAACAACATCGTGTTGTATCCATTTGATGATAGAGATACATATGTGTTTTGAACGTCTTTTAATTCCCACTCCATCAAGGCGCCGCTTGCCGTTGAACTTGGCAGGCTAGTGGAGGCATGTAGAAAATTCAGTTTATTCATCGTGCCTTTTAACTCTTCTCTGAATGTCTTTATCATGGCCTCTGTGGCTTGTTGGCCTTCTTGTTCAGCAAAGTCTATGTTTTCGACCTTCAGACGGAAAATGTTCAAAGAGTATGCTGGCAATGTGTAGGTAATGGTGTTTCCATTCCATCCGCTCAATGTTTTTTCTTGCGGATATACATAAGTGGGATTCTGCATCGTGTTTTCATCTTCCGAACCACCGCTCATCACCACCATGTTTCCGCCCGCGATGTCTGCATTTTTTATACTAATCACTGCAGGTACATCTTGGTTTGTCGGATTCACCATTTTTACGTAAAGCATACCGGATTCATCGTTTATATTTGAGGATATATAGACTTTTCGGGATACCGGAAGTGTTATGTCGTGAATAAGTTTTTCA
The DNA here is from genome assembly GCA_017425765.1 of Paraprevotella sp. Lineage (GTDB taxonomy): Bacteria > Bacteroidota > Bacteroidia > Bacteroidales > Bacteroidaceae > Paraprevotella. Next base: position 2,586 of record JAFOXE010000148.1, read on the forward strand.
TCTAAGTAGCACTTTACCGTTCCTCCGGAAACTATTATCTTTACCTTGTACGTGTGTCCGGTTTGTAGATTTCCGGATACAGACTCCACGGTTGATTTTGCTCCGTCCTTACAAACCTCTATGGCATGCTTACTATTGTCCCATCCACCTAGATTCCACCAACAATAGTTTTTCTCATCGTTAAATTTGAAAGCAATTAAGAAACCTTCAGCACCTCCCGTTTTTGTCGCATCCAGTTCCAAGGTGTAGTTGTCGCCGGTAGATGCCGAGCATAGATAAATTTTGCCTTCCATGGAGCTGCTGTTCTGATTTAGGACTCCGTTCGAAACCGACCATCTACCGCCCAAGGAGGTCCAACTGCCGTTTTCTCGTGAGAAGTTGTCGGAAAATATAACTTGTCCGTCTTGTCTTGTTATTTTTACGTTGTCAAATATGGCTGTGGTTCTCCATGTACTTAAACCTATTTGGTCGCCTTCGCTCATTTCATTTGCGCTTTCGGTCCATTTTAAGTTTTGCGTACCCACGTTGTTGGGGAATAATTGTTGCACATGATAAGAGGGCGTTCCAAAACTTTTGTCACTGTCGAATCGAATCATGTCGGGGCGCCATTTCTGGTCGTTTTCGTTAACAAAGGTTGGCGCATAGCTGTTCATTATGCATACATCCGAATTGTTTTCCATTCCCAACATATATACGGCTTCACCTAAGGCTGCACGCAAATGTCCATTGGTTCCATAGTCTTCTGTCACTGCATATTCGCCCACATACACTTTCGGTAGAGCACGGTTTCGGTTGTCGTACTTTGTATATTGGTTAACGAACCAGCCGGGCGAACGATAATAGTGTTCATCCACAGCATCCACCGGATGGTTGTTGCGCCAAGAGGGATTATCTGTTCCCCAAGCCTCCACATTGCCAATGATGATCATTTCGGGATACTTTGTTTTAATGGCGTCGTAAAACTTCTTGTATCGTTCTGCGTAGTGGTCGCTTTGGTCGTTGTTGTTGTCAAACGAATAGTTGTAGTTCTCGTTTCCTATTTCAATCAAACGTAGGTTGAATGGCTCGGAATGCCCATTTTGGGCTCTTTTGGCTCCCCATGGGGTGGTTATGTCGCCGTTGCAGTATTCAATGGCGTCAAGAGCTTCTTGTATATATTCGTCTATGTGGTTATAATCTTCTACCCATCCGTGTCCCATTCCCATGTTCACCACAAACAAAGGTTCGGCACCAAGGTCTTCTGTAAGTTGCAACATCTCATGGAATCCAAGTCCGTCACTTACGTTATAGTTCCAGTTGATGTTGCGGTGCCCTGGACGTTCTTCGATAGGTCCGATGGTGTTTTTCCATTCAAATCGATTGGTTTTACCGTTTGTCCATTGTCCTTCGACGTAGCATCCACCCGGGAAGCGTACAAATGCCGGTTGTATTGCCTGCAACATCTCGGCCAAGTCAATGCGGCATCCGTTTTCACGTCCTTTGTATGTGGGCGGAAATAGGCTTACAACGTCCAGTATGATTTCGCCGGGAGTGGTTCCCGACAAAGAGAACCAGGCTTCTGGGTCGTTGACGGTAGCGGTGAATTCGGTCGAAATTTTCTGCCATTCGGCACCGAGGTTTACTTCCACTTGACCTCCGCCTAGCACATCACCCTCTTTGCTCTGTAATCCCACATTTAATCGACCGTTATATCCATCGACACTTCTTGCCCAGAAGCAAAGTTTGTAGGTGCGTCCTTCTACAGAGTTGATGCCCCAAAATCCTTCGTTACGTATGCCATCTCCAGGTGCATTCATCGTTAGTTTAAGGGCATGTTGTTGGGCATTGTTTAATAAGTGGTCTGTCACTATTTCTGTTGTGGCACTTCCCACAGTCCACCATTTGTCGGGGTTGGTGTTATTGTCTTCAAAGGAACGATTCTGAATGAGTTCGGCATATAGTCCGCCATCTCCGGCATGATTTATTTCTTCAAAGAAGATTCCGTAATGACGGGCCCCTATTTTAGGTCCGCGCAGTCCGGCATCTATATCGAATCGCACTTGGGCTTTGCCCCAATTGGTTGCACCTAATAGCATAATGGCAACCAACAATCGTTGAAATAAAAAGTTCTTCATAGTATTTTGATATTATTTTGTCTTACACGCGAGCTTCTCAGCCCATTTACAAGTGCTACTCAGTATGCCTCAAAACACACGATGGTGTAGGTGCCCTCTACACGAGCATCTCGAGCGATTTACCTGTACGCCTTAATTCATTTACCTGAGCGTGTAAATTTAAGAAAGTTGAGCGATACTTCAAAATCTTCTTCACACAAAGCATTAAATGCACGACTGA
>JAFOXE010000149.1 GCA_017425765.1 Paraprevotella sp.
AAGCAGCAAAGCGAGGTAAAGAAAATCAGTTGTCCCAACGATAAGTTTTTGCCTCAGGTTCGTCAGGTAATCAGCGAAGGTCATACTGCCACTATTAGTGTAAAAGGTTACAGTATGCGGCCCTTCTTGGAGCATGCTCGTGATAAGGTTATTCTTTCGCCTTTTGTTGCTTTGGCTGTGGGTGACGCCGTATTGGCAGAGATAGCTCCTGGTGTGTTTGTGTTGCACCGCATCATCCGGATGGATGGTGACAAGATTACGTTAATGGGCGATGGTAATGTGCGTGGCGTGGAATATTGCAGATGCGATAATGTGGCCGGTGTGGTGACAACCTATCTTCGAAATGGTCGTGAAATATCTTCTTCAAGTAAACGACTGCAACGTGCGGTGCGTTTGTGGAGAACACTATTGCCGGTGCGAAGGTATTTGTTGTTTGTATATAAACTATTTCTATAACATATTAAATTTCCAATAGGATGAAAATTAAAAGTGGTTTTGAGTTGCGCGAGGTGTGTGGCGAGTTTGTTATTGTTTCACACGGAATAGAGAATATAGATTTCAGTAAGATTATCAGTTTAAATGAGTCGGCAGCCTACTTGTGGAAATCGCTTGTTGACAAGGACTTTACGGTGGAAGATATGACCACTTTGCTTACTGCCGAATATGAAGTGACCAAGGATGTGGCACACGCAGATGCCGAACGTATGGCTAATCAATGGAAGGAAATTGGCTTGGTGGAGTAGGTCTTTAGGTGTATGAATATAGAGGAAATACGAGCCTATTGCTTGTCAAAACCTTTAGCAACTGAGGATTTCCCTTTTGATGAATCAACTTTGGTGTTTCGAGTGCATCAAAAGATATTTGCATGTATAGACTTTGAAGACACCGATTGGTTTTGTTTGAAATGTGATCCCGATTACGCCATAGAATTGCGCGATCGATATTCAAGCATTAAGGGTGCATGGCATTGGAATAAAAAATATTGGAATCAGATAGCACAAAACGGGGATGTGAGTGATGGTTTGTTTCGCAGTTTAATCGACCATTCATATGAAGAAGTGTTGAAGAAGCTACCTCGTAGGTTGCGTGAGGACGTTTTGCTTGTAACAAGGGCATCTGATGAAGAACAGATGCACACCAACAACCTTTGAAAAACACACCATGGTGTGAATGCCCTCTACACCGTGGTGTAAATGAATTAAGGCGTACATCTTAATGCATCAAGATGTACGCCTCTTTTTTATCACTTGAAGGCAGAATTTATATGCTCTTCTCTTTTCTTCTTACTTTATTGTTGTTCTTCACCCTTTAACACCGGTAGACGCCAATGGTATTTCACAGCAAGTATACGTATCGCAATGACCATCATGCCTGAAAGAACTGCGTTGATTTCGGCTGATAGACCGGCTTGATGACACATGATATAAATAATACCTCCAGCAATGCAAGCCAACGCATAGATGTCTTTACGAAATATCAAAGGTTCTTCGTTGATGAACACATCGCGGATGACACCACCTGCGGCACCTGTGATGCTACCCATGATGATAGCAGTCCAAAAAGGGAATCCAAGATTCAGCGTTTTCTCGATGCCCACTACGTTGAATAGGGCAAGACCAATGGTGTCGAAGATGAACCAAGTGTTCTTCTGACGGATTAAGATGCGTCCGAACATGATGACACTGAACAATGCGATTGCTCCCCAAATCAGGTAGATGGGGTTCGTCATCCAGAAGGGAGAAACACCCAACATCAAATCGCGGAGTGTTCCGCCACCAATGGCTGTGGCCATACCTACGATATAGGCTCCAAACCAATCAAATTGTTTGGCCGACGCCAAACGTATGCCGGAAATGGCAAAGGCCAAAGTACCGATGAAGTCGATAACGACGAAGGATGTGGGGATGCGAAGTGATTGCCCCATGAGTTGTAACAGGTCGATAATGTTTTCTAGTATGTTCATGGATTTATAACGTTTTTGGGTGTTCCGTTTATGTAATTTTTAATGTTTTCTATACAAATATGTAACAATCTTGTGCGTGCCTCCTTTGTAGCCCATGCAATATGCGGGGTAAGGTAGGTGTTGTGGGCAGTGAGCAGTGGATTATTTTCTGAAGCCGGCTCTACGGACAACACATCGGCACAATAAGCAGCCAACTTGTGTTCGTTCAGCGCTTGAGCTAGATCAGATTCATGTACCAATGGGCCACGTCCGATGTTGATTAGAATGCAACTTGGTTTCATGAGTTGCAGCGTTTCAGCATTGATAAGGTGCTGAGTGTCGGGAGTGAGTGGACAGTGCAAACTCACCACATCACATTTTGATAACAGTTCGGTGAGGGTGGCTTTGTGGATGCTCATGGCAGAAAGTTGTTTGTCAGATTTCGATGACATGGCCCAAACTTCCATACCCAAAGCTAGAGCAATTCGTGCTACAGCTTGGCCAATATTGCCCAAACCGATGATACCGATCTTTTTGTTACACAACTCTATGAGTGGGGTGTTCCAATAGCAAAAATCGGGTGACGAACACCATTTGCCTTCTCGAATTTGTTGTGTATAGTGCTCAACACGGTTTGTGATGGTGAACAAATGAGCAAATACCATTTGTGCCACCGAGGCTGTGCTGTAGGCAGGGATGTTGGTTACAACAATACCTCGTTTGCGAGCTGCTTCAATGTCTACCACATTGTAGCCTGTAGCTAGAACGCCGATGTATTTCAACTTAGGCAATCGACTGATTTTATCAGCGTCCAAAATGGTTTTGTTGGTGAGTACGATGTCGGCATTTTGGGCTCGTTCTACAGTATCCTGTTCGGCAGTACGATCGTAGACCATAACCGTTCCGTATTGCTGCAATGCCTCCCACGACAAGTCGCCCGGATTCAGTGCATATCCGTCTAATACTACTATGCTCATATATAACTGTATCTTCGTTTCTAAGGTTATGAGGTGGTAAAGTTCATACGTTTGTATCCTACCAATTTGTCGTATCTTCCCCCCGCAGGGCGATGATATACAAGTATTATGTATTCGTTTTCGGTTTGGTAGAAATTGCCGTCGGTAGGTGCAGAACTTCCTCGTTTCTCACCATCGCGCACAAATAGATAGCGGTAGTTGTAGTATCCTTGTTTCAGTAGCAATGTGGCCTCATAGGCTTCGCGTTGCGGGTTGTAGGTCATGCGGTATTCCGGGGTAAATCCGTGTGTCCATTCCCCATTGATGTACACATCACCTCCGGTAAGTTGAGGCCTTTTTAAGGTGAAGTGTACAAAAAGATATTCGCTTGTTGTGGCGTTGTCTTCGTTGTCTTCATTGCGTATCACTGCCACACCGTTTTGATCTTCGTCGTACACATAGTTTCGTATGTTTTCATCCTCGTATAGTGTGGCATGATAAAAAGGGTCGAACCATTCCATGCGGTCAACATTCATGGAGGG
>JAFOXE010000150.1 GCA_017425765.1 Paraprevotella sp.
ATCATGGCTATCATAAAATACGGATAAAGTCGCAGAACAATCAGTACTAAATGTTAATTTTCCAAATACAGTACCATCTTCCATTCTTCCTTCAGCAGGTGCCAAAAACTTTAAGGATGTGGTTATCGTGCCAAGCAAGGCCGAATATCAACCATTGCTTGAATTGTTGCAGAAGAACGGTGCACAAACAGAAATCGAGGACAGACGTTGGTTTGCAACTCGTGCCTTTGGTGTAAGTAGTCACTATGATACAGCAATCCACAACTACTTTGCTGAATAATAGAGATTGATTTCAAAGTAAAGAATAGATAGAAGATTTGAGGAGATGAAGTTTTTTTCTTTTACCAAGGAAATAGCTATGGACTTGGGTACCGCCAATACCATCATTATTTGCGATGGTAAGATTGTGGTGGACGAGCCTACGGTGGTGGCACTCGATCGTCGTGACGACAGAATGATTGCAGTGGGTGAGAAGGCAAAGATGATGTATGAGAAAACGAATGCTGATATACGTACCATTCGTCCTTTGCGTGATGGTGTGATAGCCGACTTTAACGCTTGCGAGCAGATGATACGCGGTTTGATAAAGATGGTACACACAGGTAGCCGTTTGTTTACGCCTTCGTTGCGCATGGTTATCGGTGTTCCTTCTGGCTCTACCGAAGTGGAACTTCGTGCTGTACGCGATTCTGCAGAGCATGCTGGCGGTCGTGAGGTGTACTTGATTTACGAACCTATGGCGGCAGCTATCGGCATCGGTATTGACGTGGAAGCTCCGCAAGGAAATATGATTGTGGACATAGGCGGTGGCTCTACTGAGATTGCCGTTATCTCATTGGGTGGTATTGTAACCAATAACTCACAACGTGTGGGTGGTGACGAGTTGACCGCTAATATTCAAGAATACATGAGCCGTCAGCATAACGTAAAGGTCAGCGAACGTATGGCCGAACGAATTAAGATTCATGTAGGCGCTGCCTTGACCGATTTGGGTGACGATGCTCCTGAAGATTACGTAGTGCACGGCCCGAATCGCATCACAGCGTTGCCAATGGAGGTTCCTGTGTGCTACCAAGAGATTGCACACTGTCTTGAGAAAACCATTGCCAAGATTGAGACTGCGATACTGACAGCATTGGAACAAACCCCTCCGGAACTCTATGCCGACATTGTACATAACGGCATTTGGTTGTCGGGTGGTGGCGCTCTGTTGCGTGGTTTGGACAAGCGTTTGACCGATAAGATCAATATCCCGTTCCATATTGCAGAGGACCCATTGCATTGTGTGGCTAAGGGAACTGGTATTGCTCTTAAAAATGTAAACAACTTCTCGTTCCTAATGTAAGATTAGTTTGCAACGATAAGGTAGGACTAAGACGTGCGGAATTTATTGGAGTTTTTGGCCAAGTATAATTATTGGCTTGTATTTGTGTTGCTGGAAGTGGTGTGCTTCACGCTCTTGTTCCGTTTTAATGACTATCAAGGCAGCGTGTGGTTCACCTCGGCCAACACCGTGGTGGGGAAAGTGCTGACATGGCGGTCGCAAATGACGGCTTATTGGGACTTGCGAGAAATCAATCGGGAATTGGTGACCCGAAACCATGAACTTGAGTTGCAAAACTCCTTACTGCGTCAGGAGATACAAAAAGCACGTTTGGATAGTACTAGAATTTATGCGGAATTGCAGAAAGAGTGGGCAAATAGTTTGTTTGTTGAAGCTCGTGTTGTGGGCAATTCTGTGCGTAACAAAGACAATTATATAACTATAGATAGGGGTGAGGCAGACGGCGTTAAACCGGAGATGGGTGTAGTTTGTGGCACCGGATTGGTGGGCATCGTTTATCTTACCTCGGCACATTATTCAGTGGTAATACCCGTACTGAATTCTAAATCGGGTATTAGTTGTCGATTGCGCAACACCGACTACTTCGGTCAGTTGAGGTGGAAGGGTGGGAACCCTTTACATGCTGTGCTACAGGACGTGCCCCAGCACGCTCAAGTAGAGGTTGGAGATGTGGTGGAAACCAGCGGATTCTCCGACATTTTTCCTCCAGGCCTTTTTGTGGGTAGAGTGACACGAATAGCAAATGCCGGTGACGGCCTCTCTTATCAATTGGAGGTAAGTTTGTCTACCGACTTCTCATCTCTACGTGATGTTTGTGTCATTTCAAATTACGATTTCATAGAGCGGAAGAATCTCAAACAACTCAATCAAAAAGTGAACAAAGGTATTTGATGCATGATATCGTTTGTGGTCAATAGAATCTTGTGGATGCTCCTACTCCTATTTATGCAGGTGTTCATCTTCAATCATGTTCATATCCTCGGGTATGCAACACCATTGTCCTTTGTTTATTTCATTCTAACGCTACCCTTGGGTTGTTCTCGTAATGTGGCTATGCTGTGGGGATTTGCAATGGGTCTTTCTGTAGACATATTCTCAAATACACCGGGTGTAGCTGCTGCAGCTATGACCTTCGCAGCCTTTGTGCAGCCCTCTGTGATGAATGCTTTGGAACTTAAGGAAGGCATTGAGGGTACAACGCAGGGTTTCCGTACCATGGGGCGTTGGGCATATGTTCGTTATGCGGCCTTGGTTATTTCTCTGCATCATCTTGTTTATTTTGTATTAGAATACTTCTCTTATTTTAGTGTATGGGCGTTGCTGTGCAGTTTCGTGAGCAGTTGGGCGCTTACATTGATTACGTGTGTGGCTTTTGAGAGTTTGCGTAGCAGTAAATAACGGTGCAATATGAAGCAGTACGAACTGGAGAAGAGAAAGTATGTATTGGGAGGAGTGGCTATAGTCATTATCTTCGTCTTCATTATACGTTTATTCTCGTTGCAAATAATAAGTGACGATTATAAGAAAAATGCCGATTCCAACGCCTTTTTGAAGCGAGTTCAGTTTCCGGCACGTGGTGCTATCACCGACCGAACGGGTAAGTTAATGGTATATAATCAACCAGCCTACGACATTATGGTGGTGATGACAGAGCAGAGAGGCGTGGATACGTTGGCCTTGTGTCAAAGTTTGGGAATTACGCGGGAGTATTACGACAAGCGAATGGCAGAGATAAAAGACCGTCGTCGAAATCCCGGTTACTCACGATATACCCAACAACTCTTCATGGCTCAACTTTCGCCCGAAGAGATTAGCACTTTTCAGGAGAAGATGTTTCGTTTTCCGGGTTTTTCTGTTCAAAAACGTTCCATACGACAATATAATTATCCTTATGCAGCCCATATTTTGGGCGACGTGGGCGAAGTGTCACCCAAAGATATTGAAAAGGACGATTACTATCAACGAGGAGATTATATAGGGAAGCAAGGCGTAGAACGTTCGTATGAACGATATTTACGTGGAGAAAAGGGTATGGAGATTCTTTTGCGCGATGTTCATGGACGCATCAAAGGTAACTACAAAGATGGAGCCGATGACCGTGATCCGGTGCCCGGTAAAAACTTGACCTTAAGTATTGATTTAGAGCTCCAAGCACTTGGGGAACGCTTAATGGAGGGTAAATTGGGCAGTATTGTGGCTATTGAGCCCTCTTCGGGCGAAATTCTTTGTATGGTATCTTCGCCTACATACGATCCGCGTGTCATGACCGGTCGTCAGCGCGGGAAGAACCATTTAGCTCTAAGTCGCGATCCAATGGTACCCTTGCTTAATCGTTCCATCATGGGTGTCTATCCTCCGGGGTCTACGTTCAAAACTTCACAGGCACTTACGTTTCTTCAAGAGGGCGTCATCAGTCCATCCACGGCTTATCCTTGTCCAGGTGGTTTCCATTTTCGCGGTCTGCACGTAGGATGCCACGGCCATCCTTCTCCCATAGCATTGGTTCCCGGCATTGCCACCTCGTGCAATGCTTATTTCTGTTGGGGATTACATTACATGTTTTCCAACAGGAATAAGTACGAAACAGTGCAAGATGCTATGACACAGTGGAAGGACTATATGGTATCTATGGGCTTTGGTTATCGTCTTGGGGTGGACTTGCCGGGTGAAAGTCGTGGCTTTATACCCAATGCCGCTTACTACGATAGAGCTTATTGGAGCGCATGGAGTGCATTGACGGTTATCAGTATCTCCATCGGACAAGGCGAGGTCACCCTTACTCCTTTGCAGATAGCCAACTTATGTGCCACAATAGCAAATAGGGGTTATTTCATCACGCCCCACGTGGTAAAGGAAGTGCAGGGCGAGCCTTTGGACACGTTATATACCCAAAAGCGTTATACGTGGGTGGAACCTCGTCACTACGAAACAATAGTACAAGGAATGAGGAGCGCCGTAACGGGTGGAACATGTAAGAGTGCCAACAACCCTTGGTATGAAGTGTGTGGAAAAACAGGTACGGCGCAAAATAAAGGACGCGATCATTCTGCATTCATCGGTTTTGCACCTAGAGAGAATCCGAAGATAGCAGTATCGGTTTATGTTGAGAATGGCGGTTGGGGTGCCACCTATGGTGTGCCTATTGGTGCCCTAATTATTGAGAAATACATACGAGGATCGTTATCGTCAGAGAGTGTGGCAAAGGCTGAAATGTTACGTTCAAATCACATCTATTATGGTAAGCAGTCGAGATAACAGGAAGAACATAGGTGTAATCCGTTCTGTAGATTGGATTACCATTATAATCTATATGGTTCTGCTATCTTTTGGGTGGTTAAGTATCTGTGGAGCGAGCTATGATTTTGGCGAAGGTGGTGATATCCTTTCCTTTAGCTCGCGCTCGGGAATGCAGCTTGTATGGATAGGCTCTTCCTTAATGTTGGGCATGGTTATCTTAATGCTTGATGAGCGTATTTTCGATAGTATTCCCAACTTTATCTATTTGGTTATGCTTGTCCTTTTGGCCATAACGCCCTTCTTGGCGCGTGACATTAAAGGATCTATGTCGTGGATAAAAATAGGTAACTTTAGCCTTCAACCGGCGGAATTTGCGAAATTTGCCACAGCCTTGGCGGTGGCAAAATATATGAGTGCTTATGGTTACCACATCGGCCGATGGAAGGATTTTCTGGGTGCATTGGCTATAGTGATGGTGCCCATGATGCTGATTGTGGCGCAGAAAGAAACAGGCTCGGCGTTGGTGTATTTTTCATTTTTCCTTATGTTTTATCGTGAGGGAATGCCTGGTTCCATCTTATTTGCCGGCGTTTCAGCCGTTATTTATTTCGTGGTGGGTGTACGTTTTAGTGAGGAGTATTTATGGGAAACACCTACGACTATTGGGGCGTCCAGTGTTCTTATGCTCATCCTGCTGTTCACCGCCGGAATGGTGCGAATCTATTGTACGAATCGTAAAGTGGTGAACTATATTTTGTTTTATGGCGTAGGTGGTACCCTATTTTCTTTATTGATTTCCAAATTTGTGGTACCCTTCAATGTAGCATGGTTTCAGCTTGTGGCTTGTGTGGCTGTGGCGTTCTATTTGATTTACATGTCTTTGTCGGCTCGTTTGCGTCATTATGCTTTTATATCCCTATTTACATTAGGCTCAGTTGCTTTCTTTTACTCGTCCGACTTTGTCCTTCAACGCATGGAACCTCACCAGCGAACTCGAATTCAAGTACTTTTAGGTATGAAAGATGATCCCACGAACGCTGGATATAATGTGATACAAGCAAAAATTGCTATTGGGTCGGGCGGCTTAATGGGAAAGGGATTCCTTAACGGAACACAAACCAAGCTCAAGTATGTACCTGAACAGGATACGGACTTTATCTTTTGCACGGTGGGCGAAGAGGAAGGATTTGTGGGTTCTACGTTAGTTTTGTTATTATATCTTGCCTTTATTTTGCGCTTGATATATGTGGCAGAACGCCAACCTTATGCTTTCGGGCGAATATATGGTTATTGTGTGATGAGCATCTTCCTTTTCCACGTATTTATAAATATCGGTATGGTGCTCGGTCTTACTCCTGTGATAGGAATTCCGTTGCCTTTCTTTAGTTACGGAGGTTCCTCGTTATGGGGTTTTACCATATTGTTGTTTATTTTCCTGCGTATCGATGCAGGAAGAAACAGACTCCGAAGGTAAAACATGAAAGGATTAAAAGGGGTAGAAGATGATTACTTTTGTGTTATGCGTATGCCTACATCTTGTATTCCCGAAAGTGTGCTCCCTTTCATTACGTGGTAAATGAGCATTTTGCTTTCTGTGTGGTTGCCGATAAGTTGTACATTTGTGGGACTTTCATACTGTAGCAG
>JAFOXE010000151.1 GCA_017425765.1 Paraprevotella sp.
CGGAGGTGTGCGCAAAGAACTTGAGCGTAGGGGTGTTGATATGATGAACTTGACCGCAAAGGAAGTACGTGAGGTTATCATTGAGATACGTGAAGGGAAATTGCCTGATCCGAAGGTGCAAGGTAATGCCGGAAGTTTTTTTATGAATCCTGTAGTGGAGCGTAATGTATATGTTCAGCTGGCCGAAAAATACCCGCAAATACCTCATTTTGATGTCGATGATCAGAACGTAAAAATTCCGGCCGGTTGGCTTATCGAGCAATGCGGATGGAAAGGTAAATCTTTAGGTGCTGCCGGCGTTCATGACAAACAGGCTTTGGTGTTGGTTAATAGAGGTGGTGCTGTAGGTAGCGATGTGGCTGCTTTGTCGGATGCCATTCGTGCCGATGTTAAAGAAAAATTTGGTATAGATATTCATCCGGAGGTGAACTTTATAGAATCGAGTAGACGATGAACATTACATTTTTAGGGACAGGAACAAGCACCGGAGTACCGCAGATTGGGTGTACTTGTAAAATATGTAGTAGCAATGATCCACGCGACCGTCGTTTACGTGCTTCGGCGTTGGTAGAAACAGATTCTACCCGTGTCTTGATTGATTGTGGACCTGATTTTCGTGAGCAAATGCTGAAGGTGCCTTTTGGTAAGATTGACGGTGTGTTGCTCACTCACGAGCACTACGACCATGTGGGAGGTCTTGACGATTTGCGGCCGTTTTGTGCGTTTGGTGATGTTGACCTCTACTCTGACGATTATGCTGCAACGCATCTTGAAGAAAGAATGCCTTATTGTTTCGGGAAAAAGTTGTACCCTGGAGTGCCGCAATTACGCTTAAATAGAATGAAACCGCACGATAGTGTACAAATAGGTGATATTAAGGTTACGGCAATTCATGTGATGCATGCTAAGTTACCCATATTAGGATATCGCTTGAATAATTTGGTGTACATAACCGATATGCTTACGCTGCCCGATAGTGAATGGCCTTTGTTGCAAAACGTGGACACGTTGGTCGTCAATGCTCTACGTCATACACCTCATTATTCTCATCAAACGGTGGAAATGGCTTGTGACTTTGCCCGTAAAGTTGGGGCACGAAGAACTTTCTTCATTCATATGGGGCACGAAGTGGAATTACATGAAGTAGAAAATTCACTTTTACCAGAAGGTATTCAGCTTGCCTACGATGGTTTAATGCATGAGGTGCTTTGATTTCGACTTAATCACTTGCTTATTTGCATTATATGATGCAGACGAGTTATTGGACTTTTCTATAGATTTGTTTGTTGTGTTCTTTGTTAGTAGAATAAGCTAGTTGCTTTTATCGAGATAGTAAGAACTTCAATATCCCTGCCATCATTTTACGGCGAGTTTCTGTGGACTTGATGCTTTCGTAAGGGAAACCTAAACTCATACAACGATAGTCGTTGCCCGAGTAAGCTACGGCTGCACTGTGACCTCCGTTTTGATAGAGCATGGTGCAGAAAGAACCATTACCAGCAGGTGTCAGACAGTCGGCCCATGTTACCGCATAGCGTTTCTCGTTGGGTTGTCGGAAGATGTCGAACGTGCAGTTCATACCATTAAGACCATCTATTTGCTGTGTAGGTATGCTTCCTCCCGGCACATACTTCAGCACGTTGGCGGTAAAGGTTTGTTCATCTTTTGTCGTCATATCGCTGGCAATATATGCACCGCTAACGAGGACATTACCGTGCATACGTGTATAATCTTGTAATGCAGCACGTAGAACCGGAGTAAATGTCTTGTACATTTTCAAACTATAACCATCGAGACGTTGTAGGCCTAGGATAAGGTCAATGATATCATAGTCATGCATTTTTACATGGCCGTCTTCCAAGGCGCTTCTTGAACATGATGCAATGGAATATATTTGTGTGCTTTGAATGTCGAATCCGTGCAGTGTAGTGAAATCGAATGTGTTGCCTGCAACTATCATGCCCTCTAACTCCGAACCACTATTGCCTAGACCGAATTCTCCTTCCAATCCGTAGCCGTTCTTGTTGTAATATAATTGTGCTCCGCAGTAGGTGGGAGATTTTTGCCAAGGCACACCCGGGTCGAGCGTCAAATCAAAACCTTGTAGACTGTCATTTTCAAAAGGTTGAGGGCCAGCCAAACGTTGAAAACCATTTACTATGAGAATGGAGGCGCTGCTCTTGGATGAGATAAGTGCACATAATTCTTCACTTGGAAGACTTTGTCCGCCATCGTTCACGGCCGTCACCTTAAAACTGTAAAGTATATCCTCTTTTACGGAGAAGGTGAGGTGGGGTTGTTCACAATAGGTTCCGTTGTCGTAACTTCCATTGTTTTGTTTGGTATATACCACATAACCGGTAGGTTTGGCTGTGGGTTCCAACGCATCTTGTTGAGGAGTCCATGTAAGTTGGATTTGCTTGTCTTTATGATTCAGGTGTGTAGCAAAATCTTTTATTGGCAAGGGTTGAACTACAGGAGTTGCACTTTGGTGTTGGGTGGCTGTGTACTTCAAAATGCTTTTATAAATAGCGCGTGCCACAAGGAACTTGAAGTTTGGGTCGTGTCCCATTCGAAGGTCTGCAAAGTTTTGATGCGATAATAACTCCAATATCATGGACGGCACCTGGGGCTCACGGGATTCGCTATAGTTTTTATCAAGCATCTTACGTCGCTGCCATGTGCCGTAGGTGCGTCGGATGTCATTGTCTATTTGTGTAAGCATTATATCGCACAAGTCGCGTGATGCCAATCGTGAAGGACCGGCTGGAAGACGCCCGTCGTTATGGTCGGTGGTGTAGATGCCAAGTGTTCCTATATACGAATTGTTTCGACGAAAACCTGCATCGCTGTGTAGGGCAAATGCCATTTCAATAGGTACTTGCAGACCGCTATCTGCCGGTACGAAAGCACTTCCTCCTGCCAAATAATTGGTCATGTTTGAACGGACGTTGATGTCGTCAGAATAGTCGTTCTCTCCAGATTTAGGGCTATAGACGGAGTAGGGCATACCGCTCCACTGAGCACTATATCGTGCTCCTTCAAGAAAGCGTGGCATTCCGCTGATTTTAGGAACAGACAGAGTATCGGCGTTGCGAGCAATATTACCCATGCCGCCGCCAAATCGCACAGCATCTGCTGTAACCATTCCACGATAACTGCTTTGATTGTTCAGCATGACGCAGTTGCGGGCGTTACATCCTTTCTCAAACTTAAATGTTCCTAAATACACCCAAGTTCCGCCACCCATACGCTGGTTAACCTTGAACTTGGTGGTTATGCCACCGTGCACCACGCTATATTGTGCATCTGTGATGCTGTTGGGTAGTGAGGCATACGATACATACACCGCATATTCGCCATCTTCCGGAATTTCGGGAGTCCAGGTCAAGGAAGATAGTTGTGACTTTCGAGTTTGAGTGTGTGCGCCGCGTACAGTACCTGCTTTGAACGGGTTTTCACCATCCAAATACACATCTTTTGTTTTAGCAAATCCCGTACCGCACTCATTCCATGCATATTTACCTTCTTGTTCGGTGTAGAATCCTAGGGTGGCCGGGTGATCGTTGTCTATGATTATTTCGTTCTTTTGCCAATCGCGTTCACGAGGTGTAAATATCACTGCGCCCGCATTCTCCAACATGGGGATGAGTAGCGGAACTACAAAGGATTGGGTAAACAAATCTTCGGTGGTGCAGAACAAACGTGGACGTTGCCAGCGCCATTCGAATTTCTTATGGCTGTAGTGATAACCGTGGCTTGCCCACACCGAAAGATGTCGACCTTCAAGTCCGTGTGAAATAGAATAAGGACGTGAAATGTTTTTTACCCACGGGTTACCTTTGTAATCGATATCTTTCCAAAGGCGTTTGGTGTCAATCTCGTTGTTCCAAGCATTAGGTATGAGCGATTCGATAGGGTATTTGCCACCATAAATGATGAGTTTCCAACGGTTGTAGGGAGTTGGGAGTAGTTTTTTTATACTCCGATATATCTCTTTCGTGTTTTCTACGGTGAAGGGTTGGGCCGCGAAGACGGAATTGGAATGGATATGAACCTCTTTCTGTTGGTTGTCGAGCACCACTTTGTCTAGCTTACAACGTTCGGTTTCGGTTGTAAAGGAGGTGGTATAATTCAAAAAGTAGTCGCCCACCTTCTTTCTGAGGGTGCGCTCTACGTTTTGTGCTGTTGCTATAACAGAAAAACCCAGCAGGAGAATTCCTGCCAGGAGTCTAATTGTTCGGTTCATTTTATCTATTCTAATCCGGTGGCAAAAAGTGCGGGATGCTTACCAGAGAAGTTCTTGAAATATTCTTTTATCTCTGTCATTTGTGCATCCACATCTCCATTGGGTATAATTACTTTTGTGCAAGTAACTAGTTTGCTTTTGAAGTCCAATCCATATAGGTGTATAGGTAAATTGGCTTTAAGTGCTATATAGTAGAAGCCTTTTTTCCACTCGGTGGTACGTTTACGTGTGCCTTCCGGTGTGATGCACAATTGGAAACTCTTGGCTTGATTGGCTACGTCTGCCAATTGGTCGGTCATACTGGTGCGTTTGCTTCGGTATACGGGTATTCCGCCCAAACTTCGCATCATGCAACCCATGGGCCAAAAGAACCATTCCTTTTTCATTAAGAAGTTGGCTTTAATACCTTCTGCTCTACTATATAACATACCCATGATGAAGTCCATATTGCTTGTATGGGGTGCCAAGGCAATGATGCACTTTTCACATAATGGGGTTGTCACTTCAACTTTCCATTTCATTACTTTGAAAAGTATGAAACGACATAGTTTTTGTATCATAAGGATAGGGGTGTCGAAATTAGATGAGGGCGGTAATGGCGTCGATTATTTCACTTGTTTCCTTGTTGAAATCTTCTCTTAGTTTTTTGATGTATGCACGAACTGCAAATTTTTCAATATGATTTGCGCGGCTCAACATCTCGTTTTGCAAGGTTAAAATGCGGACCATTACGGGGTCAACATCTGCTTGAGCCAATTCTTTGTTGTAGTGCTTTACGGCTACACACTCGGCAAATAGTTCGCTGCAGATAAAATTGACGCTCTTTTTTAGATCTCTTTTGTTAGCCATGATTCTGTTGTTTTAATAAGTTTCTGTTTTCGATGATTTTTATCTGTCGTGTGGACAGACTTGACAAAAGTAGCAAAAAAAATAGCATCGGCAATAGCTTGTAGAAAAAACTTTGTCAAAAATCTTCTTCGTCTTCTTC
>JAFOXE010000152.1 GCA_017425765.1 Paraprevotella sp.
CGACAAACCTAAAGCATTACATACCGGTGAGATATCTGGAATCATAAAGGCCGTATAACCATAACCTGAAGGGTCGTGTGGCAACTCCACATCGTAAGTCAATGTAATGTTGGAGCATTGATAATCCGCCGGAAACGTAAATTCGCCGTAAGGATTTGTACTTTCAAACGTAACTTGGTAAGGCCATTGTTCGTCGTTAGCCACGTTGTCATCCCACGCATGGCGCCAATGTTGTTTGGGTGCTCCGCTCACTACGAGCCATAGCTTTTCGCATCCCTCTGGAATAACAAGCGAAGCCGTTCCCTCTGCGTCGTTCTGCATGGTGCCATACACACGTTCTCCGGTCTTTGTCAAGGCCACCAAACCATAGCGCCACCCCGCATCCGAAGTGCGAATGGCACGATAACCTTTTGCTCCGGCAATGCCCTTGAATTTAGCCTTGGCCTCTACACCTGCTTCGGGCACATTTAAACGTATCAAATTATAGCCATAGTTTTGTATGCAACGCGCCGAGTCGATCTGCCAAGTGCCAACTTTACCGTCCACCGCACTTAAAGTCACCGCTTGTGCTCCGTGATATTTTCGTCCGTATTCACGAAGCGCGGGAATGTCCCAAGTGGCAAATCGTGCTGCACGATCATACATCTGGTCGTTCAGTGTCTGCTGATCTATCTGTGTCAATCGTTTGTAAGCTTCAATTGGATCTTCTGGTTTCACCGACTCACGCCACAAACGTCCCAGGAAGTCTTTTCCGTGAAGATAACACCAATAATCCTGGTCGAAGAACAAGTCGTAACGGGGCTCTTCATGTATGGGATTATAATGTGTGGATCTGCAATAATTCGGAAAGCGATAGTCGGTAAATTGTTGCTGCGGATAAAGTTTGAATCCTTGCCATTGTGCACACGACTCCCAATAGCAATTACCACCCGAAGCATCCTCTCCAAAACCATACCGCCAACCGTGAGTCATACCCATATCGCACGATGTTTGATACTGAAAGCTATGACCTATTTCGTGTGCAATGGTGTGCCCCACAGGTTGACACGTAGACGGATTCACCCATAGCGCACCGATAAAATCGTCGTAACCCGAGCCTGTTGCCAACCATTCAGTTTGATAATAAAGATAGATTTCCATCTTGTATTTATCGGTATTTGATTGCCCTCTGGTTACGAAACCTAGGCTATCGGCATAGTAGGCGAAGAAGGTTTCTGCCTTAGCCAAGAGGTCATCGATATTCACCGTATAAGGAGAAGGTGCAGTGGTGGGATCGGCACCGAAACCGGCTTCCCAAAACACAATAAAGTTCTCCGATTGTCTGCTACGTTCCCAACACCAACGACTACTGTTGGAGGTAAAATCCATATTACGGAATTCATAAGGAATGTATATTTCCTTACCGGGATCTTCAAAAGAAATCTCCTTGATATTTTTGTACGACCACACCGTTTGTGTTCCATCCTTCTTACGGATACTCATAGTAGCCAACTTCATGCCAAATTCTTCTACCTCGTTTATTTCCACCGCTTGACGGGTGTTATCGTTCTTGATAATCCAGAACTTGCTTTGGCTCCACGATAATGTAGCCACAGCCACCATTACACAGCACACTAAAAATCGCTTCATATTTTTCTGTTTCTTTGTTTTCACTCCTATTGTTTGTCCTCGTTCCACACACACCAACATCGTGTGGTATACGCACACAAACGACGACAAAATAAGTAAAAAAAACGCAACAAACATCTTTTACATTCAAAAAAACTCGGTTTTATACCTTATTATAATTTATAGGAAACGAAAATCACATTCTGAATCTCTCTAAAAAAAACAATCCCATAACAAAACCAAACGGACATAAAAGGGGCGGCCGATGATACATAATTCATCGGCCGCCCCTTTTCACAGCACCACACTTATAGTATGTTCCTAAGCACCCACCACGCCACAAACAGCACCACATAGGCAAGCACCACGTTGCGATGCAGCAATATGGCCCGCATTCGTTTGGCCCATGGCGATGCCCAAGTCGTGCTAAGCACTACACCCACAGCATAAGGGATGGACACCAACATAAACGGGTTGTAGCGCAAAGCCTGTCCCACCTCACCATGCAGTAGAGCATGTACCACGCGCTGGCTACCACACGAAGGACATTGCCACCCCGTGAGAAGATAGAAAGAACATCTGGGGAACCACGCGTTATCTTCCGGACTATAGTAATAATAAAGAACGCCTAGGAGCAGTAAAAGCAGCGATATGACCGCAGGTTTAATAAGAGGCGTATATCTTAACATTGTCTTGTTCCGCTTTTTCCATAATTAGTGGTTCAGAAATCTTCCAGCTCCAGTATTCATCACCTTTATCATACCATTGATTCCATCTCCTCACATCCAAAACACGCCCTCTTGAATCATGATATTTAAGAGTATACTCCACAAGATTACTATAATCATCACTTTCAATCTTTTGGTATTCTGCAGATATAAGTACCTTATTACCAAAAGCATCCACAGCTAAAAAATATCTATCACCTCCTTTTCCTTTTATTATAGGAATACCTAATCTGTTACATAAGCCATACCCTCTTATATAGCCATTACGATAACTAGCTTCACCAAAACGAAGATAATTAACATTGAGTGAGCCAAACAGCGTTACAACTAGGCACAAGACAAATGCAAAACCTCCTCCATTTGACTTCATCTCTGCTACTACCATCAATTTTACTGCTATATAGAAAAACAACACTGCGCATAATATAGACAATCCCAATGAAACATCCACAACTTCAAGATCAAAAAGTGAAGCAATAAAAGGTGAGAGCACAAGATTTACTAGAAAGAAAAATAATGTGATTAAGAAAAACGCAAGAATACACTTTGATTTCATATTTACATCACTTAAAAGAGTATATAAATCTAACTTAAAGCAGTCAACACTCCAAGCACACCTTGTTTCCATTAAAGAGAAACAAGGTGTATGCAAGGAGTAAAACCATTCAAAATCCTATAGAATCTATACGTTGTTTCTACAACGCGCCGAGGAAACCGAACACAAATGCTAAGAAAGATGCCAACAATCCACCTGCCAATGAGATAAAGCACCAAGTTTTAGCATCGGAAGCTGCTTGTTGTGCTCCCGTATAGTCGCCCGCTCTCCACAATGATTCCACTTTATTTGATTTAATTATGGCCACGATTCCGGCAGGGAAGCAGCAGCATATAGTACTTAGGATAGCCCACACCATATAATTATCCGGACATACACCGGAAGGATTAGGATTAGACATCGGCGGAGGGGTGGGTCGAGGATTAGGATTAGGCATCGGCGGAGGGGTAGCTCTAAAAAGAGGCTTAAGTTCCGGAACATCTGCGGCCTTGGTCCAATTGGCCATACCCTCACACCATACCAATGTTTGCGCGGTCACGCCCTTTTCTTTTAACATCTCACCTGCAACGGGGCCTACTTGTTGGCCGCTTGCGCTTACGAAAAAATATGCTTTCATTGTACATTTGTTGTGTTCTGCAGCCCCAACAGAACCATTATTACATGCACAAGGCGTGGAACTGCATGCCACGTCGTAGTCGAAGGTCCTGAGATTACCTAAATATACAGATGTAGTGATAGCAGCCCACGCCACAGCGTGAGAACCACTATGCCATTCCTTGTATATTAGTCTTAAATTTCTCAGGTTCTCGACTACAAGAAGGACATAACGCCTCTTTTATTTAATTCCCAAAAAGTTTTGGATGTGAACTCTTTCCATCCGTCTGCAAATATAACGATTAAAAAACTATCCTCTATCTTTATCGTATTCTTTTTAGGAATATATTTTTCTCTTCGCCACATTTCCTTGTACTCTTTACTGCGCCATACGCACACCACATTCCCTCCCTTTCACCCCCTCAAAAGAGCAAAAACACACCGTGGTGTGGTTGCCCTCTACACCGTGGTGTAGTTGCAACGAGGCGTACACCTTAATTACTCAAGACGTACGTGTATTTTCAACGCACATCGTGATGCACGTTTCCCCTACTCACGAAGCCAAACACCCGTGCATAACAGCAAAATGAGGCTTTATGCCGACAATTACAACCTTTTAACAGTTTTCACACACGACATAACGAACAAGTGATGTATCTTTGAATTACATCCAAATCATTATGGGAAAGAAGGAAGATTACAAACAAAAGAACGAGGAATTCATGGCTCGCATGCGTCAAACCGAAGGCATACGTACACTACCCATGGGCGTTCTCTACGAGGTGATAAGAAGTGGCGAAGGTACTGAAAAAGTGGAACCGAGCAGCGTGGTAACGATTCACTACATCGGTGGTTTGATTAGCGGAAAGGCTTTTGACAATTCGCGTACACGACAATGTCCGGCGGCCTTCAGAGTTAAAGACTTAATCCCAGGCTTTCAAGTAGCACTATGCCAAATGAAACCTGGCGACTATTGGCGCATTTACATTCCATCCGAAGCCGGCTATGGCAAACGCACCAACGGCCCAATTCCCGGAAACTCGGCCTTGATTTTTGAGGTTGAACTTCTAAGCATTGCGTAAAATAAGGTGTAAACGGCAACCCCTTGCGGTGAGCTTCCCGTTTACACCTTATTGAATATAACAAAACCCCACGCTCAACACATTTCAAAATGTTGACGTGGGGTTATTGGTATGCTATAGGGTGGCGCGTTCTTCCAAAGCCTGCTGCAACGCACGTAACTGCTCGGTGGCACGTTCGTGTTCTTCCAATCGGGCATCATAAGCGGCCATTTGCAACAATATTTCTCGACGTTTCTTTTCGAGTTCGTCTTTTTGGGTGATTAAGGCCGTGTGCGTGCCGGCTCCATCACGCGACGAAGGGCGTGCCAAGTCGGTTTGATGAGCCAACAATGCTGAGCGCACCTCGTCAACCTTGGCCTGCGCCAAAGCGGCCCCAAACTTAGCTTCACGAATCTGTTCTCTGAGCACACCCCAATCGTTACATGCCGAAAACACTCGCTCTAATTCTGCATATTGCACCGGTGGATGCGTGGCATTGAACTGACGAATCCAAAGGCTCTAATATTAAATTGATGAAATCTTTGGCATGTTTAATGACGACGTTGTATACAGAAGAGATGCTGATGGAAGAATTGTTTACAAGCGATGATAGGTTATCATTGATTAAAAGAGC
>JAFOXE010000153.1 GCA_017425765.1 Paraprevotella sp.
ATACGCATAGAAATAGTAGAAAGCCTGCGGAAGGAAACGTGCCACATTTATAGAGTTGGCTGACGTCAACTTCATGTGAGCATTAAGTTCGTCATCCATAAATGCATTTTTCACCAGCGCCTGACAATCGTCAAATACGCCATCTACTTCCAAAGCGGTAATATTCTGACCTAAAGTGGTAAACTGACACTCTTGAATTGGGCTAACCTTTCCTTTGGGGTATAAAACATACACGTGAATACCCTCTACGCCTAAAAAACCATTAGCCACAGCACTACCGGTATCACCCGAAGTTGCCACCAACACATTTACCTTTTGTTGGCCCTCTTTCTTTATAAAATAGCCCAACAAACGAGCCATAAAACGAGCACCCACATCCTTGAATGCTAATGTCGGACCATGGAACAACTCCAACGAGTAGATATTCTCCGTAACCGGAACTACCGGACAATCAAATGCCAATGTATCGTATACAATCTGCTTCAATGTTTCGGCTGGAACATCCTCACCAAAGAATGCATCGGCCACGCGATAAGCAATTTCTTGAAATGATAAGTTTTCGATTTCATCGAAAAACTCTTTTGGCAAGGTCTTGATTACCTCAGGCATGTATAATCCCTTGTCGCCGGCCAGTCCTTTAACCACAGCCTCGTGCAAAGTTGCCCTATCGGCTTTACCATTTGTACTATAATATTTCATAATGTATATCTAATTTTAGTTTTGCATAAATAGGTTTATAAACTCGTCGCCCTGCAAGGTTCCATACGCACCGGCTTGGGCAGCCATCTCATCAAACGTCTGAACATGATCGGGAGCTATTCCAGGATAGTAGATAACGAACGGCACAGGATCTGCAGTATGTGTACGATATTCGCAAGGTGTGGGATGATCGGGCAATAAAGCTATAGCGACCGGCTCGTCCAAATCCTTCACTCCATCCAAAATTGGCGCAATCAATCTTTTATCCAAATCTTCAATGGTTTGCAACTTCAAGTGCATATCACCTTCGTGTCCTGCTTCATCGCTGGCTTCTACATGAACATATACAAAGTCATCCGTGCTCAACGCATCTAGGGCTGCTTGTGCCTTACCCTCGTAATTGGTGTCGTACAAACCGGTAGCTCCCTCCACGTTAATCACGCGTAGCCCAGCATAATGTCCTATTCCGCGAATCAAGTCAACAGCAGTGATTACCGCTCCTCGTTCTATCTGAGGATAAGTTTCGGTTAGAGGCACCATTTTAGGTCTGTATCCCCCACCCCACGGCCAGATGCTATTAGCTGGATCGCGTCCTTCCTTTTTGCGTTGCATATTCAATGGATGATTTTCCAATATTCGTTGGGATGCAGCCACCAATTCATTCAAAAGTTTTGCTGTTTCTTGAGCCTCTGCTCCGTCGGCTTGTATCAAAAAGTTATGGAATGGTTGTCCGGGAATGTCGTGAGGAGGTACGCAACGAAGGTGTTTGTTTCCACCTTTCACCACCAACAAATGTCGATACTGTACTCCGGTATAGAAATGAATACGTTCATTTCCCAGCTTTTCCTGCAAAAACTTAATTAAAATATCTGCCTCTTCGGTTTCCAAACGGCCACAAGAATGATTCTTCAACTTGTCGCCCTCTATGCACACAAGATTGCATCGGAGTGCCAAATCGTCCTCATCTAACTCTACCCCAATACTGGCGGCTTCCAAAGGTCCTCTACCCTCATATACTATATGTTGGTCGTATCCCAAAATGGAAGAATTTGCCACCTCGCTTCCTGGATGAAATCCTATAGGAACCGTCACAAGCAGACCATTACGTCCCTCTCGTGCCAACCAATCCATGTGAGGCACGTGTGCATGCTGCAACAACGTTTTACCGCCCAATGAAGGAACCGCCCAATCGGCCATTCCGTCGCCCAATATAATAATATGCTTCATTGGATACTAAATATTAGCGATGCTCATTATATCGGCAAAAACTCCCGCTGCCGTTACACTAGCTCCGGCACCATATCCTTGAATCAACATCGGATATTCGTTATAACGCTCGGTAGTAAGTAGCACCACGTTGTTCGAACCTTCGAGTGAGTAGAACGGGTGTTCTGGTCCTACCTCACACAACGAAACAGTAGCCTCTCCCGGCGCTTGCGAACATTCAAACTTGGCCACAAAACGCCAACGTTTGTTTTCGGTTTCCAATCGCTGACGACGCACCTCAAAGTCGGCGTCCAACGAAGGCAACTGATGCCAAAAATCGTTCAAAGAACCCTCAAAGAAACTCTTCGGTATAAACAAGTTGGCCTTCACATCGTCTTGTTCAATTTGGAATCCTGCCTCGCGCGCCAAAATCACCAATTTGCGAATCACATCTTTACCGCTAAGGTCAACTCGTGGATCCGGCTCGCTATACCCCTCCTCCTTAGCCAATCGTACGGTTTCGCTGAAAGGTACATCTGCCGCAATCTTATTGAAAATAAAATTCAATGTACCACTAAGCACTGCTTCCACCCGCAATATTCTGTCACCACTGTTTCGAAGGTCGTTCATCGTGCGAATGATGGGCAACCCGGCTCCCACATTGGTTTCAAACAGGAACTTTACATCACGTTGTAATGCTGTTGTCTTTAGTTCTTTATAATTGGCATATTCTGAAGAAGCTGCTATCTTGTTGGCTGCTACCACCGAGATGTGTGCCTCAAGAAAATCCTTATACAACTTGGCCACGTCTGCACTTGCCGTACAGTCAACAAACACCGAATTAAAGATATTCATTCCGATAACCTCGTTCCTCAAGCGTTCAATATTGCTTGGCTCTGCGTTTGCAAGTTGCTCTCTATAATTAGTCAAATCCAATCCATGACGGTCAAACATAGCCTTATGACCGCTGGCAATACCCACCACATTCAATTTCAATCGGCGTTCCTCCATCAATTTGTCATGCTGACGGGCAATTTGGTCTATCAAGCTACTTCCCACCGTACCTACTCCGCAAAGAAAAAGGTTCAGAACCTGATACTCCGAAAGGAAGAAGCTATCATGAATTACATTTAATGTTTTACGCAAATAGCGTCCATCTACCACAAACGAGATATTGGTTTCCGAAGCACCTTGTGCACAAGCAATTACGTTTACACCGCTACGTCCCAAAGTACCAAACAACTTACCGGCAATACCGGGCGTATGCTTCATATTCTCGCCTACGATGGCCACTGTGGCCAATCCGCCCTCGGCCTTAATCTCGAACATTGCACCGGTTTCTATTTCCTTGGCAAATTCAGCATTCAATACTGCACATGCTTCCTCTGCATCCTCATCTCGTACACCGATTGAAGTACTGTTCTCCGATGATGCCTGCGACACCATGAACACACTGATTCCGTTCTCGGCCAGCACTGAGAAAATACGTCTGTTTACACCTATCACACCCACCATTGACAAGCCGGCCACCGTAATAAGGCTTGTACCGTCAATACTAGAAATACCCTTAATCGGCTTGGAATCTTCGGTTACATCCTTTTTGATGATGGTACCAGCTCCCTCGGGATTGAAGGTGTTTCGAATCATAATGGGTATGTTACGCACACATACCGGATATATGGTTGGAGGATAAACCACCTTTGCTCCGAAGTTGCAAAGTTCCATCGCCTCCACATAACTCAACTCATTGATAGTATAAGCCGAAGATATTACACGTGGGTCGGCTGTCATAAAGCCATCCACATCCGTCCAAATCTCCAACGTATCGGC
>JAFOXE010000154.1 GCA_017425765.1 Paraprevotella sp.
AGCAGGTTGTTTCCTGTTCCTAAGGCAATGCCGTTTGTGTCGTTCATGGCAATGCAGATTGTATCTAGCTTTCGTTGTTCCGTCTGTACATCTTGTTGGGCAACCACGAGCCATAAGTTTTGATAGGCATACGTATTCATGGAACGTATGCCGATGGTGAGCTGATAATTTAGACTATCGGAAAGAGCTGGTATTTTGAAGAGCAATGTGTCGGTGTGATGCCATTCTTTATGCGAAGTGTGTGCATATTGATGCGCTACGATATGCTCGTTTATACAACCAGCTCCTATACATATATATATAAGGTATAGGAGCAAGGTCGTAATTTTATGCATAGGTTTCTTCGTCATCTTATTCCGGTTTTTGCGCCGGTTTGTCGCCCTTAGGATTGTTGTCGTTTCTGTGAGATTGTCCATCCTTATGGCGGTTATGATTGTGGTTATGTCCCTTGTGATTGCGGTTTCTTGGTTTTCTGTCCGAATTATTGTTTGCATCCGCTGGTTTAGGGATGTTGTTTTTGTTCTCGTTACGTTCTTCGTTTGTAGGTTTTTCGCTTTCCGGTCTGCGCTCGTTGTTGCCTTTGCGATTTTTGTTTTTGTTCTTCTTTCGCTTGTCAAAACGTGTAAGACTTTCTTGCTCTACAAGGTCGTTTGATTGTATCGGATGACTACCCGTGCTGTCCAAAAGATTTTCGGGCTTTTCGCCACTTCGATTCATGTTGATAATCTCAAATGCTCTTTTGGCCGGTATGGTTACGAGATTGGCTGCAATATGCTTATCCGTAGAATAAGTTACCATGCCGGACAAGATGTCTGATTTGAAGTGGAAATATTCGCCCGTCATGGTGAGCAGTGTGATTTCCCGACTTGGTAATCTTCTTCCTGCTTCCACATAGGTGTCCACCTCATAATTCATGCAGCATTTTAGTTTGGCACATTGGCCGGCCAACTTTTGTGGGTTCAACGATATGTCTTGAAAACGAGCGGCACTGGTAGATACCGAAACGAAATTCTTCATCCATGTAGCACAACACAGTTCACGTCCGCAGGGCCCGATTCCACCGATGCGTCCGGCCTCTTGTCGTGCTCCAATCTGCTTCATCTCGATGCGTACATGGAATGCATCCGCCAACACCTTGATAAGCTGACGGAAGTCAACACGGCCGTCGGCAATGTAGTAGAAGATGGCTTTATTACCGTCACCTTGGTATTCTACGTCGCCAATCTTCATGTCCAAACCCAAATCTTTTGCTATTTGTCTGGAGCGTATCATGGTGTCGTGTTCCTTGGCTTTAGCTTCTTCAAACTTTTCCATGTCCACGGGCTTAGCCTTTCTATACACTCGTTTGATTTCTGAGTCGCCCTTTATGTTTGCCTTTTTCATTTGCAAGGGTACAAGTTGACCGGTTAAGGTTACAGTACCGATGTCGTGTCCTGGCGAAGCCTCCACAGCCACAATGTCGCCCTTTTCCAATGGCAATTGGTTAGAATTTCGGTAGTATCCTTTTCGTGTATTCTTGAACTGCACTTCCACCAAGTCTGTAGAGGTGTCGTTGCCGGGGATATCCGCCAAATAATCAAAAGTATTGAGCTGATTATCTTGTCGGCCCCATCCTTTTGCGTTGAGGCCTCGATCTTTACTGTTTAATTTGAATTCGTAATCCATATATTAGTGTAGGTTTTTCCTGTTATTGAATGAGCAATACAATCATTTTTAGAGCGAAGTCGAAAAATACAATCTTGGCGTTCACGTTTTGTTCAATATCGCGTTCAGCGGCACTCAACTCGTCCATGATGGGTATTACGTTGCGTTCGTTGATGAACCGGGCAAAGTTCGCAGAAAACTTATTTTCCGCCTCGGTCATATAGTTTAGTTCAGGTTGTTGAAAGTTGTAGATGAAGTTCTCGCGCACCAAATGTTGACAATAGGCTAGAAAGTTTTTCTGCTTTTCACGCCCCATTCCGGCTATTTGTTCGCTCCAATTCTTCATTTCCTTGATTTTACGTTGATAGCTTAGGCGCATCAGCATGACGAAGAGGTCGAAATAAAGTAGGTTCTCTTCTTTCGCTGCCAATATATCCAACGCCTTGGTGTAGCTACCTTGGGCAATACGGGCGCAACTTGCTGCAGTCTCATCGTTGCCCCCCGGAAGTGTACGTATAATATCTCTCAATGTGTTTTGTGGTAATGACGGAATGTTGATGCGTTGGGTGCGGCTCTGAATGGTGGGCAGCACTTTTTCCGGTTCTTCGCTCACGAGAAGGAAATAGGTTCCTGTGGGTGGTTCCTCAATAAGTTTGAGAAGTTTGTTGGCGCATTCTATGCGCATCTTTTCGGGCCAGCAGAGTATAAGAACTTTGCGTCCACCTTGGCTCGACTTCAAAGAGAGTTTACGTTGCACTGCATCGCTTTCGGCAGCATAAATTATGGGTTGCTGGTTCCCGGCTTCTAGGTCATTACGCCAATCGTTAAATTCAAAATAGGAACTTTGGGTTATTCGTTTACGCCATTGCTCCAAATACACGTCGGAGATAGAATGTTCGGCATCTTTGTATTTGGTAATCGGAAAGACGAAATGTAGATCGGGGTGTGCGTAGTGTTGTAGCATTTTGCACGAGGGACATTGTCCGCAGGCATCCTCGCCGTTGGGGTTGGAGCACAGCAGGTAACGAGCATAAGCCATTGCCAATGCTAATGTGCCATATCCCATGGAACCACATAGCATCATGGCATGTGGCACGCGGTTGTTAAGCACATCCTCACAAAATCGTTGCTTGATTTCTTCTTGTCCTACTACGTCTCTAAAAAACATGTACTTAGTATATTTGTTTGGCTATTTCTCGTATGCTATCCACAGCCGATACCGTGTAGAAGTGGATGCTTGGAACACCGTGTGCAATAAGTTCGCGGCATTGTGTCACGGCCCATTCTATCCCCACTTGTTTTACCTCCTCATCGGTTTTGCATTTCATTACCTCTTGTGCTAGGGCTTGGGGTAGGTCGCAGTGAAATGTTTTGGGTACCATGGTGAGTTGTGTCAGTTTGGCAAATGGTTTGATTCCCGGGATAATGGGTATTTGGATGCCCATGGCACGTGCTTTTTCTACGAAGGAAAAATATTTTTCGTTGTCGTAGAAAAGTTGGGTTACTGCATATTTGGCACCGGCATCGGCCTTCATTTTCAATACCTGCAAATCACTTTCTAGGTTGGGCGCTTCCTCATGTTTTTCGGGATAACATGCTACTCCGAAATCGAAGGGAATGCCCGGCGATTTGATGGTTGAACCATCGTTAAAGAAACCCGCGTTGAAACGGTTTATTTGATCGATAAGCTCGGTAGCATGGGAGTATCCTCCCGGTGTAGGTTGGTACATATTGTCTTCTTTGGCCTTATCGCCTCGAAGAACCAATAGGTCGCTAATGCCTAGGAATTGTAGGTCGAGCAGCATATATTCAATGTCTTCATGAGTGAATCCGCTACACAAAATATGAGGTACTACATGAATGTCGTACTTGTTTTGTATGGCGGCAGCCACGGCTACAGTGCCCGGGCGACGACGTATGCGTGAACGTTGCACCATACCCTCGCTCATTTCCTTGTATACATATTCGCTGCGATGAGTGGTGATGTTGATGTAACGAGGATTGAATTCTTTCAGTACATCGATGGTGTGGAACAATTTGTCAATGCCTGTTCCCTTGAGTGGTGGAAGCACCTCGAAAGAGAAGGCTGTACCCTCATTGTTATATATCAAATCCGTTACATTCATTTGGTTTGTTGCTAATGTATTTTTTATATGAAGACTTCATCTGCAATGAATAACAAAGGTACAAAAAAAACCGAAAGGTAGTGTATCAATGAATGATATTTTCGTGCACGGAAAACGATATGACGATTTGCTTGAAAACACACCGTGGTGTGGATGCCCTCTACACCACGGTGTAGTTGAATCAAGGCGTACACCTTGAAGCAATGAGATGAGCATCTGTTTTTTGACCACATGAGGAGTGC